>JAFGGO010000163.1 GCA_016930515.1 Promethearchaeota archaeon
TATAATTACTTTTAATTTTTCTAAATTAAAAAAAAAAGAGAAAAGGGAACTAATAAAATGAGTAAATTTGAAATTTAAGTCCCCAAATATTCAACGCAAAAAAATGTAAATGTTCCATCGTCGTCACCATACATGTTTCTATAGGCGTTTACAACTAAATCATTATTGTCTATGGTAACTCTCAAGTAGAGTAAATCGCCCTTGTTTAACCACGCAATCGTTGATACGTAAATCGCCATCCATTCACCAGAATTAATTTCATCAGACACGCCCGCAATAGTCGAATGTCGAGCAAGCACTTCGGTGCCGTTGCGAATAAAAAGAGTAAACCTATCAGTTTCGTTGACATCGTTGAAAGTCACTTGCGCCCTCAGATCGTAATATCCCGCTAAGCTTACCGTGTAATTTCCATTATTCATGTGATTTCCTGGATCGTAGCTTTCATATTGTAGTATTACATAACTGGGGTTATTTATTTCATAATAAGTACGCTGGTAGTTCATGAAAGCTTTTGCTCGAAGCGAAGACGCAGGATCTACTTCAGGGTTTATTGGTGAGATAAATGTATCGTAACCCCATAATCCCACTCCACTAATTGCAACTATCAGGGCAATCGCTCCCAAAACGATGCCGCCTTTTCCATCTGACATTTTATATCATTTTTTTTATTGTATTCAAGGATATTCTTTATAGATATATCAAATAGAGCGGATAATATATAATTATATGGTATGATAGTGAAGGAATATTCTTTTTTTATGAATAATTTTGGAGTACTGCTATGTGACTCTAAAAACAGATATGAAGTTAATCTTCCCAAAATATAACTTAAAAAATTATTGTATAAGATTTAGGCGAAGATTAAAAAAAAAGTAATATTTAAATCCTTCAAATATCCTTAAAGATGCTTTAATAATTTATAGACAATCTTTAAGAATCTCTTTGAACAATAGTAACTTAGAATAAAAAAACATTAAAACAAACAAGGAAGTGAAAAATAAAATGAGTAAAGCAAGCCTGGCAAATGATTCCGGTGTTTTTACATGGGACTTTTACGAAACGGATCGAGAAGAAAGCTGGATGAGGGCCTTGGTTGAATACACGCTCCGACCTTGGAAGTACACTTTCGGATTCGAGAACTAAATAACATAACAAATTTTTTCCTCTCTTTTTAAATTTACACATAATTTCTCTTGATCTTATATTGATTTCAAGTTAGATTATCGATTATGGAATGTTTTTTATTTCAAGAGTCAATTGATAAAAAAGATTTTTCTTGAAAGAATTCCCAATTTAATTTATATATATCCCAAACAAACGAATGGTGCGATTTGGAAGATCAACCCGAGTACATGTATTTAGAAGTTCCAACCACTGAATTAAATGATGATCAGAAGGATGTATATCAAAAATATTTTGAATTTTGGGAAATGTGGAACGATTTTGAATAAGACTTGAGCGTGAGTAAACTCTTTGCTGTTCATAAATATTATCAAAAAAAAATCAAAAAAAATATACACTTTTTCAATTAGAGTGATCCAATGCTATGTCTTAATGACTAACGACATTGAGGAATAAATAGTTTAATATACAACATAGAACCATAAAGACTTTAATGTAATTACCATGAAAAAATACTCTGTCTCTGTTTTAAATAAAATCCTGAACTTTAATGATTTTCGATAAAGAAGCCTTTAAACAACTAAAGAATAGTTTTAACTCGGTAACTTTTACAGAATCGAAAATTTTATAAAATCTTACAAGGAAAGATTTAGTTTAATCCTTCAATATTTCACGACTTAAATAAGTGCGGCTAGTTTCTTAATGTTTTGGGCGATTAATATCATGAGTTTTATCTTGTCCTTGTCGTCGTAATCTAATTTTTCTAAGTAAGGTGCTGCCATTTCGACTATTTTATCTTTTTTCATCCAATTCTCGTGGGCTTTTTCTAAATCCTTCTTCAAGTACGCGTCCATAGTATCGTTGTAATACTGGCGAATTATTTGATAATATTCCATGACTTTCTCGTCTAAGCGCAAGTCTTTTAAAATCTTACCTATTCGCTGTATGTTCTCGCAAAACATCCTGTAATCCATGGCTTCTAAGGGAGTGAAGTCGTTGTCCTCGGTCACGTAGACATTCGTTCTCAAATAAGTCCTGATGTGGATGACAAGGATGAAATAGAACTTTTTTAATTGCTGGAAGTTGTACTGCAGGTCATCGATGGAGTCTTCGATCAAGTCGTCAAACATGTCGGCAGTGAGGGATAACAGTCTGTGGATGAGTTGCCTTGTAGGAATTTTCTTGTATCCAAAGTTCTGAATGACGATTCGGTTTTGTTCTTCTTCGGTAATTTCCGTGTTTGGTAGGCCGTTAACGAATCTTCTTATTTGATTTCTCATTTTTTTATCAAATCCCTTATCAGACACGATTGTTAGATTCGTTTCTCCCGCAAAACTATGCCATATAATTTCGCGCACTACAAAAGGGCTCATGTGAAGAACGAGTTCTTCCTTTAAATCTCTCTGATCTGTTTTTGATTTGGGCGAAACGAGCAATGTGCCATCGTTACGGACATCAACTGCCAAGGGTGCATTTTTTTCCAACCCAAAATTTTCAACCCAACTTTTCGGAAGGCTGATGTAATATGAGCCTCCAAGAACCTGTAATTTACGAAAATTCCTATCCATGAATATTTTAGTTAAGCATTCTATTTAAATTTATTAACTAACCTTAAAGCTCCATTAAGTATTTATAGAAAATCTTTAAGTACTCTTTTTAACAATAGTAACTTAGAAAAAACGAAAAAAAAAAAAGAAGTGAACGAATAGATGAGTAAAGTAGACATGACAAATCAAGTAAATGTATATACATGGGATTATGAGACTGAACAAGAGCAGGGTTGGATGA
>JAFGGO010000164.1 GCA_016930515.1 Promethearchaeota archaeon
CAGGCGTACAAGCTCGGATTCCTTTCCGAGATTGTCAAGAGCTTTGCAACTATTGGACTATCGTTAGACGACCTGGAGGAGCTGGCCATCGAACACGGCGTCAGCGTGAAGATGCTAGGCGAATCGATTAGAAACGCGGTAAATAAATTAACAATAGCAAAAGAATGCTTATCTATATTAAACTTAATTCCAAGAGGTGTCTCTCAATCGCAAACTCCAGGTATAGTTTTTTCTGAAGAAATTTTACATTATATAAATTCTCCAGATATTAATATCGAAGAATTAAATATTTTTATGATTAATATTAAAGAATTTCTAGAAAGTAATCGAGATTTTGAAGTAACTGTTGATTTTCTTGACAATTGGAAACATATTAATTCTAAAGAAGAGAAAATCGAAATTTTAGCAAAAGCTTTAAATATTATTGATATAGAAACAGAAATTATTAATTTCAATCACATACAATTGAATGATTTAGTAATTAATCCGCTAATTGATAAATTAGGTATATTTGTTTTTAAGATGTTTATTGCTGATTCAGTTTCTATTGATTCCGAGGGAAATTGGGGATTTGTGGCTTTATATAGCTTGACTATAAATGATTTGTTCAATTTCCTAAAATCAAACTTTATAATGTTGTTTGGAAAAGAAATATTCTTTTCAAATCAATTCAAAGATATAGCTAATGCTTTAGAATGTTATTTAAACACTTTCAAAAACAATATATTGCTAAGAGAGAAGGAATTAGATACAACATTATCTCGCTTGCTTACTATCGTTTATAAAGAGTTGGATCGTTGGGCATATCAAGAAAATATACATGAAGGTACATTTGATGTGAAATATGCTTATATAGCACTAAAAACCAAGGAAATTTCACAATTAAAAAATACAGATTGTTTTATAGTTGAGTTGTTAAGAGAGTTAATGCAAAATTATAGAAAAATTCAATCAAAGAACTTACAGGCATTGGTTTCACCAGAGTTTAAATTTTTAGGAAACAATTATAGGTTTGAATTTAGCGCGGAATCCATCGAAGAACTTTCTCATATCAATATACCATATATAGAAACAACTAGGTTGTTTACTCGTATAGCAGTAGGGGATTTGCAAATCAACTCAAGAAATTTACTTTTAAAAGAGAATTATAATATTTTCGCCAAAAATTGCTACGAAGAGTTGTTAAAAATAAATAGCGAATATAATGATAAAGAAGGAGTTGTTCAGTCATCTAAATTATATTTTATTTTTTCAAGACATCCAATTAGAAAACAAGAAATTTACGATCCCTTGTTTAATCAAGAATATTATTATCTTGATTTTAGCAAACAAATGGAAGATGCAAGTAATTATGTTAATCTTAAGCTAATTTTTATCGCATTATACAATGGATATAGTATTCGTTTCAGCAAGACTACTGATGAATTTGTTCCAAATAAACCTAATTATATTGGTCGTTTAAATTTCGTTGATTGTTCCTCTGATTTCTTTGGTTCAACAAATATCGAACGAAAAATCTATAATAATATCATATTAAAATATAGAGACAAATGTAGTGCATCTTTAGCATTGTTCGTAAAGCAACACGGGGCTATTTTTCCGTCATATCAGCATATATTACATTCTAGTCCTATCAGTTATTTACATTTATTATTTAGTTATGATAGATTAGATTATAAGCTTCATTTATTGAGGTATATAAATTTAAAAGCTTTAAACGATAGGATGCTTGAAAGCGGTAATAACGATTGGATGAAGTTTTTAACTGCATTAAATTTAAATTCACAAGACCTTTCTATGATTAATATCATGCAAATTGATAAAACTCTATTGAAGTTGTTTATCGATGCAATCTTGAAAATATATAATTTGGATCAACAAGGAAATAAGATTGGAAACCCTATCAATATTGATATAGAATCTTATTACCATCCAAGTAGTTACTATTTTGAAATCAATCCCATTTTTAGCGAGGATTTATTAATAGTTAATTATTAAGTGGTAAAATCTGAAGAAAATGGTGAGTATTTATCAAAAAAAATAATCCTCGAAACGAGAAAAATTTGTGTTCAGTGGATTTAAATGAAATATGTACAAACGATAGAGAACAATTAGAAATCCTATTAAGAAAAGATGTGAAAGTTCAGGAATGCTCGATAGATAATAAAGGCAATATTGTAGAACTTTTCATAATAAATGCTAATTTAAAAGAATTTTATTTTCCTGAACTTGAGAAATTATTTCTTTTTAGCGATAATACAATTGATTTATCGTTCATTGAAAAACATATTAATTTAACTCATTTAACACTTAGAAATAATTTAAGAGATTTTCCCGAAATCAGTTCAAGAAAACTAACATATCTCAATTTAGATAATAATTTACTTGAAGAAATAAATTCGACATATTTCTTTCCTAAATTGAAGACTTTGATTATCTCAAGAAATAATATTAAATCTCTTGATTCATTGTTTAACTTGTATTTATGTAAAAATCTTAGGCATTTGATTCTTTCTCATAATTATATTCAAGACCTATTAGATCTTAGACCTTTTAAGGGTTTTACAAAATTAGAGACATTAGACTTATCGTATAATAAAATAAAGACAATTAATATTTCTTCTCAAATTCAAAATTTGAAGAGTATTGATTTGAGCAATAACTTGATACAAGAGATACATCGTATCAATAATTTGCCAAAATTAAGGAAATTATATTTAAACAACAACAATATTAAAGAACTAAAAAATTTTGGAATATTAAAAAGCTTGGAGTTTATCGATACTTTTAATAATCCTATTAAAAACATTTCAGATCTCGAAGAACTTCGAAACATTAAAGATATTGGACCGATATTTTTAGGAAATTTTAACAAGAAAGATGTTGAAATTTTATTTAGATATATTCATGATATCGGTTTAATAACAGATTTAGGTGATGATTGGGGCGATTACACCCTTGATTATGATCAATCAATAAGAATAATTGGACCTTTCCCGAAGAAAATCTTTAAAATCAACGATAAAATTACTCTTAAGTTAATAGATGGAAAGACAAAACTTTTTATCGATAATAAGGAGTTTATTCATTGCAAATTCATTTTAATTACAGTTCCCAAGGAGGACATGATGAGATTCGACTCCATTGATTCAATCGCGGAAAATTTTGGTTCTGATCAATTACAGAAAGGTTATATTACACCAGAAGAAGAATTTTGGGGGCACTGTTCTAATTTACAACTTTGGGCTGAGAACGATTACGATACTCGCTACCTTCACATAAATCTTGCGTTTCCCTTGCTTGAAAGATTATCAGAGTTAAGAGATAAAACTGCAATTGTCAAATTTAAAGAGGAAATCGTAAGTAGATATAATTCTGGAGACATCAAGGTCCGCAAGTATATAGAAAATGGAAAATACTTGGAATATTTGTCAGTAGAAGAAAAATCACGGTTGGATTCATATGGCAATCGATCTTGAGCTCCCGTAGGAGACCACCTCTCCGATATTTAAAACCAAATGTAAGAACATGCTCAATATTCATAACTCGAAATGTTTAAGACAAGAAGGGCACGGGGGGGGAATTGTTCCTAAAGAAAGAAACCTTCTTTAGCTTGAACCCCCCTCTAGGGATTCACATTCGGGAGTTTAGCGGAAAACGCTAAAGTCGTCCCCAATACTAACCACTATACGACCCGCGCCATGAGATTTAAATTTTTTTGAACAAATTAAATTACTTAGATTATGTAAATGTTCAATCCTAAAAAAATTTTTTGTAGAGGTAAACAAGGAACGGTTGATCTTCCACTGAAACATGTATTTTAGTTACAAATGTCAAAAAGTAAATTCAAGAATCGATCGATCGCATCATTTAGACTCCCAGAATTATCTATTGTAAAATCAGCTCCATTAAAATCTTGGTTCTTCTTAGCACGTTCGATTCTCTCCTCCAGCGATTTCCCCGATTCTCTGCCTCGTTTTTCAAGTCGTTCAATTGTTTTATCTAATGGAACTTTAATAAAAACAACCATAACTTGCTCGTATTGTGCCCTTGCAATTTCGATCACATTCCTACTCACATTAACAATCACGATAGAGCCCTTTGAGAGCCAATCGTCTATCTCAATGGGTACTCCATATTGAAGACCGTAAATTTCCCAATATATAGCAAATTTTCCTTCGCTTGCCATTGATTTGAATATCTCTGGGGTAACCTGTATATTATTCTCGTTCAAAGACATGGGTCGGGTGATACACCTTTTAGGTGATCGAATTTCTGTTCCTTTTAGTAGCACAGAACGCCTTTTTATCGCACCAGAGATAATAGAATCTTTTCCGGAGCCAGAATTACCTACTACTAAGACTAATGTACCGGGAAATTTCTTTTTGTTCTCGATCATTGACAAACTTATAAGTTTAATTTATCTTAATATTTTAAGCTGTCTTCTAAAAAAAAGGATGGGAATTTCTCAGTTACAATTGAGTATCTTAAATGACTTAGATTCTGATAGGACAAGAAGTACTTCTTCTTTTCTTAAGAATTTGATTAAAAAAACGAGAAATGGATCCCATGAGTTTGAGCAGAAAAATTAAAAAAATATATCAATCTAATTATTATTATCAAATTCTGGAAATCACGATAAGAGAATGATGTAAAAATGGCCAAAGAGACGGACATTCAAGATGTGATGGATGTTCCAGAAAGCTATCAACGTTATTTAGATGAGATTTATAATATAACCTATAAAAAAAAGAAGGGAGGCTGGGTTTCAAACAAGGAGATCGCAGAAGCGCTCCATGTAAACCCCGCTAGCGTTTCAGGAATGCTTGACAAGCTTAAAAAGCAAGGATTAATAAGCTGGGAGCAAAGAAAGGCAATTCGCTTAACAAAGCAGGGAAAAGAAATCGCAGAGCATTTATCAAGCGTTCATGCTCTTTTAAATGACTTTTTTGAAAAAGTATTAAAACTTGAAGATCTCGAGCTTATTGACGGTCTATCTTGCCAAATAGAACATCACATTACGAGAGAAGTAAAGATTTCTCTAGAAAATTTTCTCGAAAGATACTTGTCAAAATAATACTTCGTTATCAATACAATTTTATCAAGAAATTATAATTTAAAATTAAATAATTTAATATTTTGTCTTACTATATAATAAGATAGAATTTACTATATAATAGCGTGAACTACATGTCAAGCGAATTTGAACAAAAAATTGGTATTATTACAAAAAGATTTGAGAAATTTTCAAATTTCATCGAATTAGAAAATTTAAGATCCTATTTACTATTTACGGCAAATAGCCAAGTATCATCCAATGTTCTGGCTCAAATGGGTTTTGGTAACCACAAAGATGTTGTCATTCTTCCTTACAATCCCGTATCGAAGGTACACTATCAAAAAGTAAATCTCATAACTTCTGGCTCACTTATTATTTATGTTAAAAGCAAGCCCCTTTCTGAGAAGTTTTTGATAGAAAAAAACGAATCATTTTTTAAAGAATACTTAAACACAAACGAGTTGAATCTTGCTTTTAGAGGAAGTGAAAAGGTCATCGTACCAGAAATGAGCGATTGTAATTCTCATGACGAAGATTCAAAAATTCACATAAAAATTGAAGATCTTTTTCACTCAATTGAAAGTTTTTTTGCTGTTGTAGAACCTAATATCGTCTTTCTTTTACAAGGACAATCAAACGAACCGGATATACTATTTTCTTTTAACATGATGCCTGAAATGTCAGGAATAAAATCAAAAAATCTCCTTAAAATTGATGTATGCCTTGATTACGAGCATAAAACAAAAGGTAAAAATTATATAAAAAGGGAAGAGGATTATAGCATCGAATTCATGGACGATATCAAGGAGGTGGGCCATGCGGAACTTTATAAATCTGCGTTTTCCTTGATACTGAAGGTAAAGTCTTTTAATAATCCCAATTAAACACCACACATCTTTTTTTTCATTCTATAATAGTACCGTACATTAATCCCTTAATACATTAAACTATTAATAGTTTCAATTTATAAGTCATCCGACAAAATATGAATATTATAAGAGTATTAGCGTGACAACTCATGAAAATCATTACGATTAACTTGCCAGAAAAATACTTGAATGCCATTCAAATTTTGAACGATTTAGGGATCTATCCTTCGAGAAGCGAGGCAATTCGAATTGCTCTCGACAAATTTTTAACAAAAGAGTTAAAAATGGATAAAGATCTCGATGAGGAAAACTTCAGGGCATTGATGAACCGAAATAAACTGAATTAATCCTTTTCATTTGAATTGTTTTCCTTAACTTTTATTTTTATCTTATTTATATTTTCTATTTAAAAAACGCTCGTTAAAGAAAAAAATAATAAATAATAGAACAAATAAAATACTAATTAAGAATTTATAAGAGGTTCTATTAAATTGAAATTAGTTAAGTATTACAACAACAAGGATGTGAGACTTGACGAAGATTTAAAACCACAGATATATTCCAAGGAGATGCTAGTGAAAGTTAAAAAATCTGGAATATGTGGATCCGATGTCCTTGAACATTATAGATTGGCTAAAATGAAAAAGCTTGGTGTGCCGTATTTGGTTTTAGGACATGAAATTGCGGGGGATATTGTTGAAGTTGGAAAAGATATCACTGGATTTAAAGTCGGAGACAAGGTTTTCGTATCGCATCATGTGCCTTGTTTTGAGTGTCACTATTGCCGACAAGGGCATCAAACGGCGTGCGACCTTCTGCATAACACGAATTTCGATCCAGGCGGATTTGCAGAATATGTGAGGGTTCCCGCCATTAATATCGAAAAGAGAGGCGTTTTTGTCCTCGGTAATAACATAACATACGATGAAGGGGTTTTTATAGAGCCTTTAGGATGCGTGGTCCGAGCACAGAAACTGGTAAACGTAAGCAAGGGGCAGACGGTGTTGATTTTAGGAAGCGGTGTTTCTGGTTTATTACATCTCCAATTAGCTAAAGTCAGGGGGGCAGCTAAAGTAATTACTACGGATGTAAGCGAATATCGATTAGAAATGGCTAAAAAATTGGGTGCAGATACCACCTTATACGCTAATACCGATTTACCATCCATCATTAAAGATGTGAACGAAAATCGACTTCCAGATGTGATTATTGTGTGTACGGGAGCATTTAGTGCCGCCAAGCAAGCATTAGAATGTGCAGGACCTGGTTCCAAGATCGTCTTTTTCGCCGTACCAGGACCCGGAACGACCATTGAATTACCAATAAACGACTATTGGAGAAACGAGGTCACGGTCATGACGTCCTATGGTGCTGCTCCTGACGATCTCGACATGGCCTATAATTGGTTGTTAGCGAAGAGAATTAATGTCTTAGACCTCATTACTCATCGCCTTCCTTTCAGTAAGGCCCAAGAGGCTTTCGACTTGGTATGCAAGGCAGGAAATTCCCTTAAAGTGGTTTTAGAACCAGATCAACCTAGCGAGGAATAGAATTTTATCTCTTTATTCCTCTCTAAATGCTTTCGAATGAACCAAGACTCCCAAACCTTATATATTTCCAATAAAAAGCCTCTCATTTTATGCTTGGGAAAGAAGAGGTCTAATTCCAGCAATATATCAACCAATTCATCAATGGTTTTAGGCAATGTTTTTAAGGATCTAATCGCATCGTCTACTACTTTTTGATTATATTTTATCCTTCTCCGCATGTAATCAAAGGGCGTTGTGTCTGGATGTTTTACTATGTAAGAATGGCTTGATGTTAAAAAACATGCTTTTTCAAGAAATATTTTTTCAGCTAGATCTATGTCCTTTTCGTATTGTTCAAGCGAATTCGTCCTAAATCCATACCAAGGTCCAAAACCATCTATGTTTGGTTCATGTTGATCAAATCCCAAACAACTTATATGAAATATTTTTTCTTCAGGAAGAAAAAATCCAACATGTCCAAAGGAATGACCAGGCAAGTGTATGGTTTCAATTATAAAATCGTCGAATTTTAAGTAGGTCCCAGGAGTAAAAGGTTCAACATGACGACATCTTTTATATCCATTGTATTTGATAAAAGATTCTCCTATTGACATGTCTAAATAATCGAGAAATCCAAACTTTCGCAGTAATATCTCGTGTCCGAGCAAATGATCGTATTCTGGAAAGGGAGCATGTATCTTTGCGCCTAGATCCTCCCACGCGTGCACATGCGAGGAATGATCCAAGTGAGTATGGCTGCATATATAATCAGATATAGGAGAGATAACCTCGCTAATTTGTTTAATATGTTCTACTTCTAAGTTCAAGTCAATAAGGATGGTCTTATCATTTCGGTTTTTTTTTGGAAGGACTATTAATCCATCGCAATTAGTAAAAAGCGCCGAAGCCTTGATCTGATGTACCAAGAAAATATCGTCCGTTATTTCTTGAATGCGAAGGTTAGGAATGCTTAGAATTGACATCAAGTCGAGGCTATAATTGAATTATTTTTGATATGTAAATAAATTGTTCTTCATATTAAAATGGAATTTTTATAATAACTAATTATTTGAGATAAGAAATAAAAATAGGATGTAAAGCCTTGATTAAAGGCCTTTTGGTCCGTTCTTGTAGATTTCAAAAGCATCATCCACTGATGCGTTTTCGTGAACAATCGCTCGAACAGCTTTTATCATTCCGACAGGACTATCTGATTGGAAAATGTTTCTTCCCATATCCACACCAACCGCTCCTTGGTCAACAGCATTCTTAGACATTTCAAGTGCTTCTCTTTCAGGAATTTTCTTACCTCCTGCGATCACGACGGGACAGGGACAAATACCAGTAACTTGGTCGAAATCTGGTTCGCAATAATAGGTTTTTACCATGGTTGCACCCATTTCTGCGGCCATTCTACTTGCCATTCCCAAGTAGCGAGAATCTCTCGCCATTTCTCGTCCAACAGCGGTAACTGCAAGCGTTGGAATTCCATATTCTTGACCCCAGTTCACGAGCTTGGATAAGTTCAGTAGCGATTGTTTTTCGTAATCACCACCAACGAAGATCGAACAGGTAAGGGCAGAAACGTTCAACCTTAGAGCGTCATCAATGGTTACGTTTATTTCTTCGTTTGAGAGCTCTTTTAACATGCTCGCCCCGGCAGATACTCTTAAAATGATTGGTTTGTTCAATTCAGCAGGAACGCAATTTCTTAACATTCCTCTCGTCAACATCAAGGCGTCAGCATACTCGTATAAAGGTTCCAAGTTCTTAAAATCTTTTAATTGACCGGGAATGTTTCCAAAATAACCGTGGTCGATTGCAAGCATCACGCATCTTCCCGTCTTAGGTTGGAGTATTCGATTTAACCTGTTAGAAAATCCCCAATCTCCTTTAACATTTGTCATATTCAATCTCTCTTTACTGAATAATTTAATTTCTACATACTTTTTAATTTATAATTATAGAACATTATTATTTTTTCTTATTTTTAATATTCACAGTTAAAACATTAGTTCCCATTTAAAAACCTAGAGGGAATTCATTAAAAGTTATAATAAGGAGTCGTACAAAATAGAATCAAAGTAGGTTTAAGAATTCTTGTACCTTGTTTTTAATTTTTTGAGTTAATTTAGGAGAATATCGTTGATTTATATAATCTTTTATCAAATTTAATCGATATTTGTTGATCTTTGAAATTTTTAGATCGCTTGAAAGCAGATCAATCAAATCTTCTTTGTAAATTTCTTTCACGCCTTCCAGAATAAGTTTTGTCTTTTCGGCTTCGGTAATAAACTTAGCAATGTCTTGTTTGATGATTATTAATTGTTCCTTGTTGTCAATAATATCAAGAGCTTTTTTAAGCATGTCTTCTTCAAACTTGAGCTTTTCAACCCAAGGCGTTTGAAGGATGTTCTTTTCTGAATCGATTAAGAAAGCGTTTTTTTCTTTAATCTTGATTTTATCATAGTCAGTTTCGTGGAGAAATTTAATCAAAATGGCAGTAGCTTTGTATTGATCGGGGAGTAAATTGTTAAAAAAAGAGTTTATTCTTTTTTGATCCTCCCCTGTTTCGCTCTTTTTTATAATATATGAAGGATAATTAAATATTTTAGCATGAATCAGACTAAAGACACCATACAATCCATAACTATTGATCAAAACCTTGAGTGTTATATCTCCATGTATTAATTCCTCAGAACTTTTATTATTCTCTGCTTCTTCCTCCAGAGAAACCCCCATTAATAGATCTATTCGCTCATATCCTCGAACAATGCCTTTTGTATCGACAAAAGCAATGAATTGATGGTCCGGACAAACCGCACCAGGAGGTACTTGTATTTTAATAGTCCCAAATTTCTTTTGATCGAATATTGTTTCGGGAATTCTTATCTTTTTAAATGTCTGGCAGGTTGGGCAGGTGAGTTCTACTTCTTTCATGGATTTTTCTTACTTTTTATACGATATCTAAAAACTCAAATTCTACTATAATAAAATAACACAATTCAACAATTAAATTTTAACTTTTTCTTCCAAATAATCTGGAATAGAAAGTTGATTAAGAAGAATAAATTAAAATATGCACATTATTATTCTAATAATATTCAGTTCTATTGATATTGAGGAAAACCTGTCTATGGAGAAAGATCAACTATTATTTGGTGCAATTAGCATTGGACTAACCATAACCCTATTTATCTTGCATATATTATTTGTTTCGCCTTTTCAAAAGAACGGAATCCTTTTTTCACTTCTTTTATTAATTTTATGCGTTATAGAGACGATATTCCTTAGTAGGATAAAATATATATATGAAAAAAACTCAAACAAGGCAGAATTACTTGGAAAGATAAATAATACTAGTCAATATGGAAGAATCTTAACAGCAAGCGTGATTATATCATATTTAATAGCTCTTTTCATTTGTATTCTTCCCTCGCAGATAAATCCTTCAGGATTAACAGCAAAAGACATTCTTGTTTATTCACTCTTACAATTAACTGACAGTCCAGAAGGTATCATCTTCTTATTGCAATACATTCTCATACCGGGTTTTTATGTAGCCGCTATAATTATAGGCACTTTCATTTTTGACAAGAACTTTTAAAGATCTCTTTCATTGTGATATTTTAGTTTTCCTATTATGTTATATACGAACAAATCCTAACTATTTATAATTATAAATCTAAATACTTTTAGATATAACAATGAATTTAACAGAAATAATTGGACTTAAGAAGGGGGACGCAGATAAGTTGATAAAAGCAGGAATATCTTCTGTGGAAGATCTCGTTCCCCTCACCAAAAACGATATAAAATCCGTGTCAAAAAAGACGGGAATTTCGGAAGAGAATATTGACACATGGCAAGAACACGCGGACTTCATGAGAATTGAAAACATTGGCCCAACAGAAGCTTTCATAATTAATAACATTGGAATCGATTCTGTAAAAGAATTAGCGAGAAGAAACCCAAAAAGTACTTACGAAAAAATTAAAGAATATCTTGAAGCCAACCCAAAAACCACGAAAAAACCTCCCACTCAAAAAATAGTGGAAGAATGGATAAACAAAGCAAAAGTGTTAGAACCTCCTAAAAAAAGAGCAAAAAAAGAAGAAGACGAGGAGCCTCTCATTCCTATATTACCTACCTGGACTCCAAAGCAACCAGAAGTTCCAGCGAAACCAGAAAAGCAAAAAGACGATTACGGTCAATATGGTCCCGAATATTGGAATAGCAAATGGGTCAAGCAACCAATCATATACACGGGAAGGGCACTTCGAGGAAGTAACTACAATAAACAAATCGATGTGGATGTGAAAACTTTCATAAAAAACAACGATGAAATCCTGAAACACGTTATCAAGGAAGCAAAACTCAAGAAGGACACATTTAACGCAACTGCTCTTGCGTGTCAAAAATTCGTATGTGAGATGCTTGCATATACATTCGATGAAGAAAGTTCCGACTGTGTTGAGTTTTGGCAATTTCCCTTTGAAACCATCCAATCTGCCGTGGGCGATTGTGAGGATGGTGCGATCCTGATTTCTAGCCTTTTAATAAACGCGGGCATCCCTTCATGGAGGATTAAATGCGTGGGTGGCGCCGTTTTACCCGATCCAACGGCACCTGCAGCTCCTGGCGAAGAGCTTGGAGGGCACGGATGGACGATTTACCTGGCAGATCGAGCCGATTCTGAAAGACAGTTAGAATGGGTCGTGCTTGATTGGTGTTACTGTCCCGATCCCGAAATCACAGTGGAAGATAAACCATTAGCAAGAGAAGGAGGCCAAGAAGGCGCTTACAAGGATGTTTGGTTTACATACAACGACGAATATAGCTGGGCTCCAGAACAAATCGCCATCACCGAAGCTAGGATTAGCAAAAACAGGACAACAACCAAGGACAATGTTTTAGAAGTCAAAGAGTTCCTTAACGACATGGTAAAACAAATTTTCGATAAGCTCGACATTCAAATAGAATAAACAGAATAATTATATAATTCCTTTTTCAATTTCTTTTATTTTATCTCCAGTCGGTTGTTTCACGATTATAACGATTGACATAATCACAATTATACTACCTATTAAATGGTAAATAGTAAATGTCTCACCAAGCATGATTACTGAAAAGATGGCCGTAACGATAGGTGTAGGTGAAACTAAGATTGTAGCTTTCGATGCGTCTAACAGCGAAAGTGTTTTATACCAAAAGAATAATCCAGAGCTATAGGTTAATCCCATTAGGAAATAATAAAGGATATTTATTGGGTTTCCAAATAAGAATTCAATAGTTGGAGAAAAAAAGATCAAAAAACTTGCTAACAATATTATTGAGCTAATTGCGTTCCTCATGAAAACGATCTGGGTTGAAGTTGAATTTTTCTCATCCAAAATATATCTTTTTGTAATAGCGTGAGCAAGCATCCACATTGCGGCAAGAATTAGAAGTAATAAAACGCCAATATTAAATTCGAGCACATTAAAAGAGCCTTGAGTCACCGTAAATATCAAACCAATAAGTAATATTAACGAAAATAGAATTTGAGTTTTTGTAATCTTTTCTTTCATTATTAAATATCCGAAAATTAAGGTAAATATAACAGTTGATTTCTGTGCTAACGCACCGTTAATTGGTCCAGCGTGATAATACCCAATTGTAAATAGAAGTTGCCCGATTCCAAATGTTAATCCCACATAAACCAAAATAAGCTTTCTTTTTTTCCAACCGTTCAAAAGAAAATTTTCTTTTACATTTTCAATGTTTTCTTTCGATTGATTAACCAAGATCATCTTGCGATCTATTAACATGATGGGAAAAAACAAGAGTGCCTCAAAGAGGCATGTCATAGCAGAAAAGAGATAGAGCGCGGGAATTTGCAGGTCTTCTGAATATGAAGTTAAATCAATAGCTATCTTCCAAGAGGAAACAACAATGGGTTGAAAACCAACCATGATTATTGATGCTAATCCAAACAACAACCCCTTTGTTCGATCGTCAAGTTCCAAGATGATAAAAAGAACGAAGAATGGCATAAATATTTTTAGGAACTAAAAAATTGCTTTTTTCACTTATTTTCTTCCAATTTGCACTAATGTTGCCACGATCTAGCATGTGGAAAGATTTAAAAAATTAATTTCCTTAATTGATACAAGAGCTTTATAGATAGAGAAGTGAAAAAATATTTCGAAGGATGTTGCAATTTATACTGATAAACTTACCAAAAAGTTTAAAGATCTCGTTGCTGTAAGAGATTTGAACCTCAGTATCCCTAACGGTACCACATACGGTCTTTTAGGTCCAAATGGAGCAGGTAAGACGACTACCGTTAGGATGCTTAACGCCATTATCAAACCAAGTTCGGGAGTAGCAAAAGTTGGTGGATTCGATGTAATTACGCAGAGCGTTGATGTAAAAATGATATGCGGATTTTTACCAGAATCTCCAGGATTATATCAAAAATTGACTGCAAAAGAGTTTTTAGAATTTATTGGAGAATTATATTACATACCAAAGGATGTACTTGGATCCCGCATCGAAGAACTTATAGAAATATTCGATTTAGAAGGACGGGAAAACGACCTTTTAGAAAACTACTCTCGAGGTATGAAACAAAAAGTATGTTTATGCGCGGCGTTAATTCAAGACCCGAAAATCATTTTCTTGGACGAACCCACATCAAACTTAGATCCCGCAGCGTCCAGAATGGTCAAAGACTTGATTTCAGATCTTGCGAAGAAGGCAGACAAGACAATATTTATTTGCACGCACTTATTAGATGCTGCCGAAGAATTATGCGACAGGATCGGAATTATTGACAAAGGAGTACTCAAAACGGAAGGTACTCCTGCAGAATTAATGGCAGAAACCAATTGCTCCGATTTAGAAAGCGCTTATCTGAAACTTATGGGCGTTTCAAAGATAGACGACTTATTAGCGTGGAGAGATAAACATCCTAATGAAAATGAATTACCCAAGAAAAAAGGAAGAAAAAGCAAGCCATGAGTCTTTGGAAGGTAATAGCCAAGTACGAAATTAAGCGCGGAACGAGCTCAATTCGGAAACACAGAGTTTTAATTCTTTTTATCTTATACGCATTCTTGATAATTTGGGCAGTGATTTTAGCACCTTTATTGTTTGATGCCATCATGCCACCTCTCGTTTCAATAATTCCTTATTTCGAGGAAACTGTAGCTTTAATCATCGAAGCTTTATTGATGATGCTTTTCCTTGTGATCATGATGTATCCCATTAATACTGTCTTCCGTAAGACAGAAATTGGATATAAAGAAATCTTATTGGCTTCTCCCGCAACAGAAGGAGATATTTTTATTGGTGAATTCGTTGGAAAATTTTTAGTATATATGGGAGCCATCTTGATTTTTGCACCAATCCTTCTCGGATTGATAAACGCAATCATTAATTTTACCGTTATAACATACATCATTATCTATGCTTGCGTTATGGGACACGTGATATTTGCATTATTGATTGGAAACATTTTAGCTTCCTTAATAGAACACAAAATCGCTCGAAATCCTAAGTTCAAAGATTTAGGCAAGGTGTTCTTGTTTCTCATTTCGATAGGAATGGTTGCAATCATCTACACGCTACAATTTGCTTTCCAGATATTGTTGGAGAATCCTGAACTTAAGAACTGGCTAATGTTCTATCCCTCCCTTTGGTTTTCCAATATCATACTTTATTCTATTAATCCCAATCTCATTAGTACCTATGTGTTAAACATTTGGTCAAGCGTTTTGTTGATAATTTTCGTGCCCCTTCTCGTTTTTTACATCGCCTATAAAAAAGCGTCGAAGTTTTTTACCTTAGAAGGGGGAATTGAGAAGATTTCGGACATCATTGAAAAAGAAAGCTCCTTTTACAAGCAGCTAAGGAAATACATCCCACATAACTGGGAAACTTTGATCGTGTCGCAATTAAAGGAATTCTTCAGGCGAAAAGAAAACATAATGAAATTAGTGTACACTTTAGGGATTACCTTGTTTATTGGAACCATGATGTATTTTACATCTCCTGCTGATACCGAAGCATTAAGCGCTGAAGTTGATGCCATATTTACCATAATGATATTATTCGTATCTGGGATGATTTATTGTTTCATGATAGGAAACTACATTTTCGTTGGGAGCAGGGACCTCTTGTGGGTATACAAGAAATCGCCTCGTGGCGTAAAAACGCTTGTCTATTCATACATTCGGGCGCTAACGATACCGAGCATCTTCATAGGAATAATTACTACGATTTATTACTCGATTCTTTATCAATATACGGTATTATTTTCGATCCTATTTTTTGTATTATACTTGGTAAATATCACGATTATCTTGTTCCAAGCGTGCGGAATCCAGTGCTTCAATCCCTCGTTTGAGGAAAAAGGAAAACAAATGGGCGCAAATATAATGATTCAGATGTTTTTCATGTTCTTTATTTTATTTATCAGCATATTTTTATTGTTTAATTTTAATCTATTTCCACCCATAGAAGAAGATTTAATTCCCGTATTCATGTACTTGCCAATATTGTTGCTATCACTAGCATTTACTATTCCAGTTTTTTATTTTGGAATTCGCAGGCTTGGAAGGATTGAATAAATAATTTTTTTCTTTATATAATCTTATTTTTTCAGAAAATCTGAATGGAGAATATTAAATAAATGTCATGCATTTCCCATAATATTGATTTAATTACTGGAAAATAAAAATGACGAGTTTAGATTTTAGTACTGTTGGAAAAAAACAAAAAAGGGAAGATTTCAAATATAATTGGAAGGACGCAGCATTATATGCCGTGGGGATTGGGGCAAGTGCCAAGGAATTACCTTTTGTTTACGAGGGAATATCAGGAGGAATGAAGGTTTTTCCAAGTTTCGCAACGATCGCTGCGGGAAGTGCACTCGTATATCCGGGAAATATCGATTTTTCTCGATTCTTACACGGAGAAATGTCAATTAAGGTATACCAGCCCTTTCCTAACGGAGCAACGATAAGGCGAGAAACTGAAATATCGAATATTTACGACAAGGGAAAGGGGGCGTTGATCGTTACTACATCCTCGGGATATCTCGAAAACGGAAATAAACTATACGATGCGATATACGGTTTTTTTTACTTGGGAGAGGGAGGTTTTGGGGGAGAGCCTGGACCAAAAAGTATCATTGTAGCGCCTCCTGAAGGTACAGCTCCTGATTTTTCCGTTACATATCAAACAACCGAAAATCAAGCAGTATTATACAGATTAAATGGAGATACTAACCCTTTACACATCGATCCCGAGTTTGCCAGAAAAGGGGGTCAAGCAAAACCAATTCTTCACGGATTGTGTACATATGGGTTCGCAACGAGAGCAGTTGTATACGAGGCTTGCAATGGAGACGTTTCGCTCTTCAAGGAATTTACAGCCCGATTCACAAATGTTGTATATCCCGGTGAAAACCTCACGATTGATGGGTGGAAAACGGGCGATAGATATATCGTCCAAGTACGAACGGATCGTGTGGTAATGCTTGGAAGCGCATTAGTGAATATCGCTTGAATTTCTTTAATTTTTATTATTTAATTTAATAATACACAATATTGTTGTAAATTTTTTAAAAATCCGAGAAGAGGATAGAGACTTTAGATCAAAGTTGATATTGGGTTTGATATCGGGATCTTACTATCTATTCACTTAAGATTTCCTCGCCAAATCCCTTCTTTAAAACAAGCTTTAATGCATTTACCGCACACATTATGTTTCAGATCGAGGGAAAGAATGAAGTTTCTGCATTTCTCTCGATGGTCACCAAGATTATCTTTTTTTTCTAAAATAGGACACACCCTTAAGCAAGCGTCGCATTCCCCACATTGAGTTTCAATCTTATGCCCTTGTTTTAGCGGCAACTTGCATAAAATGGATGTAAAGCGAACAGCAGGTCCAAAAGCGGTCGTGACGATTAAGTCGTTTTTGCCTCTCCAACCAATCCCAGCGTGTTCGGCAACGACCCTATGTGAAATAGTGTGTGGAAAGTAATCGCTAACGTGACTTATTTTCTCCGTTGGCACGCCTGTAGTCGGAGGTACGCATATTCCATTAAATTCATGTGCAATTTTTTCCCCAATTTCGGAGAGTAAATTATTCAAGTGAGCGTATTCATCTCCGTATTGATCCCAATATTCTTTATAGACGACATTATTTTTTGAAACATTAATACCTTCGATAATTCCATCGGGATAAAACAAGCCAAGAGATATAATATTTCCCAAATTCTTATACTCTTCCAATTCCTCTTTGAGAAGCTTTTCAAGTCTTTTTTTCTGGACAGGCATTAGATCTTTGAATACTAAAGAAAATTTGGCTACTCCAAATACGCCTTCATAATCGTTCTCGTGTAGGAAATCCGAAAAGAATTGGTAAATTCTGTCTTTATTATTATCTTTTACAGAATTTGGATTACTATTCATTAAAGTTCTATCCTGATTATCAATTATGTAGTTAAATTTCTTTGAAATCTAAAATTTTACCTTTTAGGTCGTTAAACAAACTATAAATATCATCTTCCCTTAGTTTATTTATAATTTAACAAAACAAAGTTGAGAACATAACATGCCTAATTTATTAGTCAAGACTGGTCTTCGCACTACAACTTGGTTTTGGGTTTGGCGTTGGCACGCATAGAACGTGCGCAATGGCAACTTTCAGATCTTAATCATCTTTAAAATCTAGATTTTTTTTCGTTATTACGATTATCAGAATTTAAAAGCGAGAGTTCTTCAAACATATATAAGAGATAAAAAAATAAATAAAAAGGATAAGATAAAATGATTGACGAAAACATCGAATTTGACATTCATATTGAAAAACTTGGAACGGTCAAAAATTCGGATATTTTTGGATTTTACAAGTATTTAGTAGCAAAATACGACTTAAAAAATCACGTGTTATTGGAATCCGCTTCGGAAAGCACCAAAGAAGCCTTGTATAGTTTTATTGCCATGAAACCGGATTTCATGCTTCAAATTACCAAGGATCAGCACAAGATTTACGATATCACCACCGAAAGGGGTGAAAACATCAAACATTACATTGAATCAAAGGATCCCGCAGAAGAAAGACCACACAATCCACTCCCATTCAAGGATAATGTCGAATATAACATGGTTGCTCTAGATACCTTAAGTCACCTTACACCCTATTCAAACCTGCCTTTCACGGAATTGTTCCCAAGAAACATTTTTTATGGTGGAATGTTGGGATACATCGGTTATGATGTAGTAGCACCTTACGTGGGATATTCTGCCTCAAGCGATTTTCAAGACATCCTTATGGGCCTTTACACCAAAGTTTTAGTGTATTCTCACAAATCTAATTCAATATTCATGATCGACAACAGCATCGACGATTATTCTAAGGATAAGGACATAAGGTATCAATTAAGCTTGTTTAACAGGGAGCACGCTTCCAATGAAATTGCTGATATTCCGACGGACATTGAGGATATAGACGAATCGACTTTTCGATCAAATACGAGCAAGAGTGCTCACGAAAAAATGGTTGAAAAAACCAAGGAGCACATTTATGCTGGTGATATCATCCAAGCGGTTATTTCAAGAAGATTATACGCAGAAAGCAAGGTTGAACCCTTGGAGATTTACGAAATATTGCGCCAACTCAATCCAAGCCCTTACATGTATAATATTAACTTTAAGGAGATTCACGTGATTGGCAGCAGTCCCGAAGCGCTCATCTCAAAAAACAAGGACATATTATCGACCGTGCCAATAGCGGGAACTATAAGAAGAGGAAAAACTGCGGAAGAGGACTTAAAACTGGAAAAACAACTCATCAACGATCCAAAAGAACAAGCTGAACACCTCCAGTTAACGGATCTTGCTAGAAATGACTTGGCAAAGGTTTCTTATCCCGGAACGGTTGAAACGCACGATTTCATGACAATACAGAAATATCAGAAAGTTCAGCACATCGTTAGCAAGGTCCAGAGTAGGACACCACTAGACGGATATCAAGTTTTAAAAAGTGTCTTCCCTGCTGGGACGCTTAGTGGGGCTCCGAAATTGAAAGCAATGCAAATAATTAACGAGTTAGAAACGGAATCGAGAGGACCATATGGAGGAGGGATCGGATATTTCGCCTTCAACGGTGATATGGCGTTCGCAATAGCAATAAGAACTTTATTTGGAAGGGATAACAAGTATTTTGCTCAAGCTGGTGGGGGTATTGTAGCGGATAGCGTTCCAGAGGATGAATATGCTGAAACTTATAATAAGCTTTACAGCGTACTTAAATCAATAAAAATTGCGGAGGATAAAGGAAAATGAATATTTTATTTATAAACAATTATGATAGTTTTGTGTATAATTTAGTAAATTATATTTGTCAACTTACACCAGATTCAAATATAATCGTTGAGGATAACCAGATATCTCTTGAAAAAGTAAAAGAATATGTTCCAAATAAAATAATCATTTCACCAGGTCCTGGTCATCCCAAATACGATTCAGGAACAGTAATACCAATTATCAAGGAATATTACGATAAAGTCCCTATATTGGGCGTTTGTTTGGGACATCAAGCAATGGTGGAAGCGTTTGGAGAAAATCCAGATGAAGAATATGTCGGATTAGCAAAAGTAGGACCAATGCACGGTAAAGAATCAAAAGTATTTCACGACCAAGAAACCATTTTTAAAAACATCCCTAATCCACTTAGAGTGATCCGATACCATTCATTAGCAGCTAAGGGGGATATTCTGCCTAAAGTTCTCAAAATCACTGCGACAGCCGACGATGGTACAATAATGGCAATACGCCATAAGAATTATCCCGTAGAAGGAGTGCAATTTCATCCCGAATCCATAAAAATGAAGCCTGACGGAATGAAAATTTTAAAGAATTTCATGGAATTAGAATAATTAAGGTAAGGAACAATTATTAAATAAACAATTAACTAATAAACATTGAAAAATTTGAATACTACTATTAAAAATGGATGAGTATATAATATATAAAAATGAAAAATATTCCCTTTGGAATAAAAGGTTAGATATAATTGAAAAAGAAATTAAATCCATTTTAGAATTGACAGACCTATTTAAATTTAAGGATTTAAAAGGATTAGCTTTAAAAACAAATAAGATAACTAGTTTAGAAGGTGTAGAAAAATTCTTAGAACTAAGTAGCTTAAACTTAAGAAAAAATAATATTGAAAAAATAGAAAATCTTGATAAACTTGATAATTTAGTGGAATTAATCTTAGAATTTAATAAAATAGGAATTATAGAAGGATTTGCGAATTTAAAAAATTTAACCTACTTGAATCTTTCACATAATAACATTAAGAGAATCGAAAATTTAGAGAATTTAGAAGCCTTAAAAACATTAAATCTTAGCTTTAATGAAATATCAAAAATTGAAGGTCTATCAACTTTAAAAAATCTGGAAAAATTGGATTTGACAAGAAATGTAAATATTTCTAAAATTGAAAATCTCGATAATTTAGAAAATTTGAAAACACTTATCATTGATGGAACCTCAATAAAAAAAATTGAAGGACTGTCAAAATTAAAAAATCTTGAATTTTTAAGCATCGTTTGTGATAAAAATAAAGAACGAATTACTGAAATAGAAGGTTTAGAACACTTAATAAATTTGAAGGATATTTCTATAAACACTTTTTATCTTCATCATTCGGAATTTAGTTATTCTAATATAGTTATTATTCTTCGTTTTGCTTGCATGATAAAAACTAATGAATATCATTCAATTGAAGATTGGAAAGAAATTTTCAAAAGATTTCCTAAAGCATTCACAAATTTTGAGATCAATTTACCAGATCCGAGAATTAAATGGTATGTAAAACTATGTAGCTCAAAATTATAAGATATCATTGAAAAAATATTAAATAATCCACATTATTCTGACATAAGAGAAGGTCAAGAATCATTTTGGAATGAATTTAAAGTTAAAATTGGAGAAATTTTATGATTGATAGGTGAAGTAAATGGATGATTTTATAATTTTTAATCAAAAGAAATATTTCATTAGAAACAACACGATAAAATTGACAAGTAATGAAATTAATTCCCTATTAGAAATAGAAGACCTATTTAAATTTAAAAAATTACTTGGATTGCATTTACAAAACAATAATATTTTAACATTTAAGGGAGTAGAAGAGTTTCCAGATTTAACAATACTGGACCTAACTGAGAATAAAATAGAAAAAATATCTAATCTGGAAAATAATATCAAATTAAAGAAATTATACCTCAGGAAAAATCA
>JAFGGO010000165.1 GCA_016930515.1 Promethearchaeota archaeon
TGGAAGCATTTTTTTTTGATATTATGAATGTATCGTCAATTAAATTTTTTAAAAGAAGAGCAATTTTACTTATTTTAATTTCCCATTTTAATTCGTTATCAAAATCCTTGAGAACAATAATAGAGACTTTATCAGCTAGCTGATCTAACTCTTCATTAGGTTTAATATTTAATTCAATTTTCCACAATTTCTCATAAATTTTAAATACAAAAATAGAAAACTCGCAAATTATTCCATTATTTATTCTAATAACATGATTATAAGTTTGGTTTAACTCCCATTCAATTAATTGGTGATGATTTTCGCGCAATTTAGTATCAATTACCAGATCTGAGAATAAATTTACAATAATGGGTGCGAGAACTTGAGAAATATGTTTAGAAGCAGCTTTTAAGAGCACGGCGTTTGTCAAGCCATCGTAAGGAATGAGTTGATAGTGATATACTTCATGGAGCATTATTGCTCGAAAATAATTTATATAATCCTTGTCTTCTATGAATAATGGCGTATTTGCTAAATTCAACGTGATGGTCCATCCTTTTTGATGATCAATATAAAATCCTTCTTTCAAGGAATAATCAAACAAATAGCGAGGTTCTTGAAGAGGAGGAAAATATAGTTCTTTCATTACACTTGCCCAAGCAAGTTTCGCGTTATATTCTAAATATTCTTCTTTTTTTGATCTTTTTATTGGATTTCCCATATGCATTAAATAAGATATTTAAATTTTGTGTCATTGCAATTATCGATTTTAATATTATTAGGATATATTTCGTTTCAAAACAAAATATTCTTTAAATATTGATTATTACTTTCTTCATTAATTCTAAAATAGAGTTTCATTGTAATTAAAACATGACTAAAACCATTAAGATCGTAATAGCCGGTGAAGGCGGTGTAGGAAAAACTTCATTTCTCAATAGAATTATCCACGATTATTTCGACGAAAAATCAGAATTGACAAAAGGAATTGAATTCTTTAATAAAAAAATACACATTAGTCTTCATGGAGAAGATTACGACTTAATTTTTTGGGATTTCGGGGGTCAAGATCGATTTAGAAATTTTTTACAAGATTTTGTTGATGGTTCAAGTGCGGCAATTTTTTTATTTGACTTGACGCGATTTAATACTCTAGACAAGCTTGAAGAATGGCTTGAAATTCTAACAGAAAAAGAAAGCATTCCAATACTCATTTTAGGCACAAAATTAGACTTGATTGACGACAATACTAAGGATTACTTTAACGATATTCTTGAAAAAATAGTTGACGCATACGACGATATTTTTGGATATCAATTAATTTCTAGCAAGACCTCATTAGATGTGGATAATGCTTTAGGCTTGATTGTCAGTAAAATTGCAGAAATTAAAAATAATTCTGCTCGAAGTTCCTAGCATGAAGTTTATAAATTATTTTACATAAAAATTCCTTCTAATTTCAGTCCTTGCTAAAATGCATTATTGCATGGGAGTTTAAATATTTTAGTTTATCAAGGACCGTCCTTAATCGAATAGCTTCAGCACCCCCGGAGATCTGAATATTTACTAGCGAATCGTCGTTTGTTCCCGTAACATTTACCTCAATTAACAAGTCAGGCGTTCTTATTTGCCTTGTTTGCCTTTTTTCAAATATTTTTTTTAGAGGAGTATCCAAATCGGGAAACTCTAAAGCAACATCTGCCCACAGTTCTTTCCAATTTTTATAATGTACTACAAAGTTACTTACTGTTTGTTTATATAATTCCCTATTACACCAGTTTAACAAGTAAGGTCTTTGGGGAATTTCAATACCTTCTAATAAATCTTTTTTTATTTGAGAAATAATTTCGATCTTTCCCGTTTTAGTTGCATCTAAAATTTTTTGGGCAATTTTAAAATATTTTTTATTATTCAATCTCTCTATTATGGGCAATAAATCGTATTTAACAATTAAATCGTTTTTTTCATGTTTTTTAAGCTCGGTTAAATCTCCTTCCTCAGGAGTGCCTTGTCGATACCTTTCTAAAATGCTATAACAGACTTTTCGGTTTACAAACCTTTTTTGAATGCTTTTCAACAAAAACCGTGTAAATTCGTATTTATCTCCCCAAAAAGGAGCTTTATCTAATTCTCGAAAAATATATGCAACTCGATGAGAGATTACAAAGGGTGCAATAACATTTACTATATTAATATCGACTTTTTCAAGCCCTAAAAACCACGCTAAGGCTTTTGAATAACGTAAAAGATCCTTTGCGACGCGAACGCTTAAAATCGAATCGATCTTATTGCAAATACTATTAGCGGTATTAAAATGACATTGAGAAATAGAACAAATACCTTTACTCGGTTTTAAATGCTCGCTATTTCCCTTATCAACTCGATCGCATAATGTATATTCTCTTACGATTGCGTGGATATATTCGTTTACATCAGAAGAAAATTTCATATTATTTACATGAAACCAGACTTCCATTAATTCTTCTATATTCATGATAAAAGGTACTTGAACAATTTCGTCCATGCCGGAATATCGTTCGTCTTTTCCTGCGAGAATTAATTGAAGATCGCTACTATTTGGCATTGAAAATTGTACTGAAATCCCAAAGCGATCCAAAAAAGGAGTACTTAAATCGAATGTGCCAACATCTTGTGGATTTAAGGTAGCAAAAAGACAATATTTTTCGATTGATATAATGGCATCATAATATTTCACGGAACCTTCTGCCAGAAGTGAAAGCAAAATATCTTGAGCGTAAGGGGAAAGCCTATTTAGTTCGTCAATAATTTTCCAGAAGGATGTTATAAAAGACCTCCAAACAATCTCTTCTTTTCCTTCCTTCATCAATTTACCTAATTTAAGAGTACCAACAAGTTTTTCTTCTGTAAGTTGTGGATGTCCTCTCACGATTGCTTGTTCTATATCTTTTAAAGATACGCCTGTAAACATTCGTCCAAGCAACTTGCATATAGTACTTTTACCACCTCCGTGCCCTCCTATTAGAATCATTGCCGAATTAGGTACGATGGCGTTAAGAATGCATAATGTTATAATTTCAGGCAATTGCTTTTTTATGACCTTTTCTTTATCGTCAAGATATCTAATTTCTAGATTTTTAGAGTGAAGAAATAATTGATTTGCTTGTAATATATTTAAAATCTTCCAAGTTTTAATTCGCAAATTTTTTTCGTCATTATTCAAATAATCACACAATTTCACTAAAATAATTTAGAAATAAATTATTAAAATATATTACCTTAATCAAGCGTCTATTATTAATTAATCGCTTATAATACACCATATATGTCGGTAAGGCGGTCTATTTCTAAGTCTGGTGTAAATTCCCAATTTTTTTTTGAAGGATATTTATTTGGATCTCTTTTAATAAGGCAAGCTACTATTCCCGCTCGTTTTGCTGCAGTAACATCAACAATTGAATCTCCAATCATTATCGCATTATCATTATTTTCATCAAAATTTAATTTGTTTAAAACTCGTAAAATTCCTTTTGGAGAAGGTTTAGCAATTTCTTGATCTTTAAAATAATCTAAACCAAGAGTTTCGTGGAAAAAATCGTTTAAACCGTAATAATTCATAAAGAAATCAACAATATAATCTGCAGTGTTCGAAACAAGTCCTAATTTTTTACCACTTAAAGCCAATCTCTTAAGCACATCTACTACATCATCGTAAAGACAGATTTTTTTTGTTTTAAGAAGGTTTTTTCTACATGCAAAATCGATTTTATCAAATATTTTCCAAAATTTAGATACATCTGATACTCCCCATTTCTCAAGTAATGTTAAGTAGTTATCTCCAGAAGTCCAAAAATAATTTCGTTGCATTCGAGTCGGTAAATCTAAATTAATATTTTTAATCAGGTTTTTCAATGTATCAACTAATACATTATCGAAATATTCTCCTGGATTTGGAATGTGTAAAAGACAATTATCTAAATCAAATAAAAAATATTTGTATGACATTATTTTATTGAAATAATAGTACTATTGATTTTTAAAATTTAAAAAAATTTAAAAATGTAACTTGAGAATTTAAAAAAGTATAATATTACAATATATAAAGCTTAAAAATAACCAATTTCTCCAAGATTCTTACCAGTACCATCCAGTGCAAAAATTCTTCCCATTGAAAGAAAAGAATCGTCCATTTCCTCTTTAGAATTTTTTCTAGTGGTTTTTGCCATTTTTTTAATAGTTTCAAGTTTTAACTGAAAAATGCCACCACATTTTTTACATTTAATATGGACATGTTTGATTTCTATTTGGTCGTTATTAACTATTTCTTCAACCTTTAACGGTTCTAATAATTTTTTATCCTGATTGTCACAACCAATTAAAAAACATTGATCCAGAGAGATTTTTTCTTGACCGCGCCTGCCTAAAGCAATATACGCATACGCCGGTACCTCATTCCACAAATCATTATTATTGGTCATTATTAACTTAACAAGAAATCTTTTTTTTAAATATATTATTTAGATTAATAGAATCTTATGTAAATAGTTAATTATTTTATTTGATTATAAAATATTGAAAAAAAATCTCTATAATAAGCTTTAATAAGTTGAACTAGAATAATGACCAAACAAGAAGATTTTTCTAATGAGGAACTCAACAAACTTGCAAAACTAGCCTTGTTAGATATTGATGAAAAGGAAAAAGAAAAATTATCAAGACAATTAGGAGATATCTTAAATTATTTTAAAAAATTAAACGATCTCAATACGGACAATGTGGAACCCACAACGCACGCATTAGACATTAAAAATGTATATAGAAAAGACGAACCTATAAAATCGCTCTCAAAAAAGGAAACCTTAGCAAACTCTCAATATATAAAAGATGGTTATTTCAAGGCTCCAAGAATATTGAAGAAATAAATTTATTTTTTTTTAGCCTTTTCTTCAATTTTTAAATCCTTAACTATTTTAAGACAATATTTAACATATTTGCTAAGTATTTTCGTGAGTTTTTTATCGTCTTTAATTTCTTCCCATAATTCTAATGTTCTCAAAGCAAACAGACCAATGTCAATTCTGAACCAACTTATAGGAAATAATTTTTCTCTTTGTATGTTAGCTTCAATAACGGTAATGCAATCTTGATCAATATAAAATGTCCTCGGCTTATTTTCCTTAAATCGTATATTGTCGTTCATGAGAAAGAAATTTGCGGCTTTATCGGAAGTTGCTACTATTCCTGTTGCGAAACCACGAGCTGCAAGCAATTTGCTCGATAATTCAGAATAGTTTAAGCCATAGAAATGTAGGTTCTTTTTGTTCTCTCCTTGAAAAGAAATCTTAATGCTTCTTTGACCTTGATCGCCCTTGATAAGAGTTGGGAACAAATTTTCGTCTCTTTGCTTTTTATGCGTATCCATAAGCTTATTTATTAATTTACTATCTAATTTTAGACCCGGAATAACGGTGTTCTGATTCATAAAAGCATCTACTTCAAGATCAGCAATTCCGTAAAAAAGCTTGTTTTCTTTCATTAACTTTTCTAAACATCTAATAATCGCTTTGATAAGAGCCTCCGGGTCGTCTCTAAGTGAATTATATTCCTTAGTAGTAAATGTATCTATTTGGTCTTCGAGCCCTTCGATGTCATAAAACGTCCCCCAACTCATTTCGGTTACGATATTTCCCTCGTTATATAAATTAAGGTCCTGATCGATAGAAAGAAGGCTCTTACTCCCACCTAAATCAACGCCTTTTTTAGAACCCGATGCAAGCAATGCAACAGGTGGATCAAACAACTCCAAATATAAAAAAGATCCCATATCAGGCTAAACTATTTTTGTTATTAGAACTTTTAATAAGAGAAATGGAGTAACATATAAAAAATTAGTGTAAATTCATAGTTGATAACTGTAAAAAATCTCTTTTAATAATATTGAAAGTTAAAAAAAAATAAGATTTGTTAGTAGTATAACAAAGAAAGAAATAATAAAAAAAATAATTATTTTAAGCATTCATAATAGGCTTTAGCTAAATCATCTTGTCTCTTATCAACAAGCAAATAAAACCCTGATTTGTTCATGGCATAAGCAAATCCCGTTTGTGTGTCAGGATCGGCAAATCCAAAAGAACCGCCCGCACCTGGCGTTCCAAAAGCTTTACTACTCGTCCCAAATTGGCACTCGGGAAATGGTTTTAAGAAACCTAGCGAAAACATTGATTCGGATTGTAATACCTCATCAAATCTTCCGTCTTCGGGCGGTTTTGCTGGTTCTGTTATTGATTTCATTGTCTCTGGCTTAATACCAAGCTCACTTGCCCCCATTGAAAAGATTCCATATAATTTTGCTATGTCACGTACCTGTCCAATTCCATTAGCGGCGGGTAATTCAATCTTCCTCATTTCTTTGGTGTTATAATTCTTAACGACACCTAAAACTTTAGGATTTGAGAATGCTCGTTTGGTGGCTGTACCCTTTTTCATAAATGCTTTTACGAATGGTTTCGGCATTTTATCCGTGTTAAAGATCATTCTTAAGGTATACATCGGTGCGTGCATGTTTGCAATTCGGGAAGACGGTACATCATCTGGAAGTCCTATATAAAATTCGAGACCGAGAGGTTTGGCAATTTCATCTCTGAAAAATTTACCCATTGTTCGATGTTGAGGATCGGTTTTTCGGATCAATTCGCTTTCGTACCAACCTAATGTTAGGGCGTGATATCCGTGTTTTTTTCCTGGTTTCCAAAGAGGCGTTTGAGCCGCAAGAATTTTTGATAACTGTTCAGTATTTCCTAATACTTTTAAATCCATTGGCTCGTCAATGGCACATAATCCCGCTTGGTGTGAAAGTAATTGCCTAATAGTCACATCTTCTTTCCCGTTTTGTGCGAATTCAGGCCAATATTTTGAAACCTTCTCGTCATATTCAAAATAACCTTTTGAATGAGCTAAAGCTATTGCCATTGCTGACATGCCCTTAGTCGTTGAAAATACTAAAACTAAAGTGTCTTCTTTCCAAGGATCTTTTGACTTTTTATCCCGGTAGCCTCCCCATAGATCTACAACTTTTTTACCTTTATGGTAGATTGCAACGGCAGCTCCTACTTCTTCGCCTCTTTTAAAGTTATCTATAAAAGCGCTTTTTACTTTTTCAAAACCGGGTTCTACAGACCCGTGTATCATTGATTCGTCAAAATTCATTATTTTAACACTATTATATGTTGTTGTTGATATAAATTGGTGAAATTTGTTTTTATTAGATATTATTATCTACAAGTTATAATATAAAGGTTATGTTTAAAACATACCAAAAATAAAAATAAGATATTCTAATTGAAAGATTTATTCTTTGTATAATTCTGTGAGTTTCCTAATTGCATCTGCCATATCCCGAAGGGCTTTGTTTCTTTGGGGTACGGTCATGTTATAAAAATCGTTATCAGAACTAAGTCCTATGCTTTCATTCGAAGCAATTTCTTTATATTTTTTGTAAATCAATACAGTGATATATTTTTCGTATTGTGTTAAAGCACTTTTTAATAAAGTATTATCCTTAATATCGTTCCATTTCTCGAAATTCTCTAAGGATTTTAATCCGATATCAATTCTAAACCAGCTTATTGGAAAAAGAACCTCTCTCTGTATGGCCATCATGATTACATCTATGTTCTCCTGATCGATATACATTTTTGCAATTGTACCTTCTTTAAAAACAATATTATCGGTTAATATATAAAAGTTTGCGGCACCTTTGGAAGTACACACGATTCCCGTTGCAAATCCACTTGCGGTTCTTAAAAGATCGGAATAGTTTTCAATTTTAGACGCAATAAAATGGAGATTCTTTTTATTAGCTCCTTGAAATTCCACTCTTATACTTTTCCTACCGTGAGTATCGGATATGATTTTTGGAAAAAGATTTTCCTCTCTTGATTTTCGATGGGCATCTAATAATTTATTAATTACTTTATAATCTAATTTCAAATCGGGAATGACGCAATTTTCGTTCATAAAGGCATCTACTTCAAAATCAGCAATACCGTAAAATAATCTTTGGTTCTTAATAATATTTTCAAAACTTTTCACGAGCGTATTCGAAAGCTCTTCAGGATCTTCTTGAACCGTACGATATTCAACGGTTGTAAAAGAATCTATTTGGTCTTTTATACCTTCCTCGCGATAAAATTCTCCCCAACTCATTTCGGTCGAGATATATCCCTCATTATAGAGATTATGATTTCTATCAATACTAATGATGCATTTTTGACCTCCTAAATCAACGCCATTTTTGGAACCAGATGCAAGTATTGCTGTAGGGGGATTTCTAAATTCTAAGGCCATACTCATTCAACTTTTTGTTAATAATTAAGTACAGTAACCAAAAAATAAGTTCTATTTATGTGTTTTCAATATCATTTTATAATCTAAATCATCATAATTGATATTATTGAAGTGAATTGGTCTGATTAACAATGTTTTTAACTTCTAAGAATTAAATTTAAATTAGAATATAAAAAGTAAGTAACAATATAGTGAGGTTAAAATCTTATGACTAAAAAAATCGCATTTATAGCGACTGATGGATATGAAGATCTTGAACTGCATTATCCAAGGATAAGGTTAATAGAAGCCGGTTACAATGTTGAATTAATAGGTTTAACCAATAGAGAAATTAAGGGAAAATGGGGATATCCATTTCTCCCAGATCTTTCTATAGAAAAAGCAGATACAAATGATTATGATGGTATAATTATCCCAGGAGGGACCAAGAATCCAGATTATTTAAGGCGGGACCAAAAAGTCCTTGAATTTGTTCGAAAAATTAACGAACAAGGAAAATTAATTGGAGCTATTTGTCACGCAGGATGGGTTTTAATTTCTGCAAAAATAGTGAAAAGCCGTAAAGCAACAAGTTATTTTGCAATAAAGGACGATATGATTAATGCAGGAGTAATTTTCGAAGATAACGCAGTTGTAATTGATAAAAATTTAATTACTTCAAGAACTCCAGAAGATTTACCAGAATTTATGAAAGCGACTTTAAAATTTCTTGAAAGCTAATATCTTTAAATTAAATTGTAAAATTAGATGGATTTTCATTTGATGCGTTCAATCAAATCAAAGAGGGAGTGTAAAATAGAAAGTAGAACCACAATTTCTTCCTTTTGATTTTACCCATATTCTGCCACCATGTAAATTGATGATCTCTTTTGAAAGGTAAAGACCTAGCCCAGTACCCTCAGAATTTTTATTTGAATCGTGGATATTAGTAATCCGACTAAATTTTTTAAATAATTTATCCAAGTCTCTGCTATCTATTCCAAGACCTGAATCTGATATTGAGAATTTCACGAAAGTATCGTTTGAGGTTATTTGAAGCTTAATATTACCTTTAGGGGGAGTAAATTTAACTGCATTTGAAATAAGATTAATGATAACTCGCTCTATTTTATCTTGATCTGCGTTCAGGATCATGCTTTGAGGAAAATCCAATATTATCGATTGAAATTTCTTATCTGCTAAATATTTCATCGAATTCACGCAATTCATGGATATTTTTATCAAATCTAGCTGTTCTTTATTAATAGAAGCAACATTAGATTCTATTTGAGAGTTATCAAGCAGATTATCCATCAAAGTTTTAAGACGTTGACATCCATTATTGAGTATATTAATAATATCTTGAAATTCTGGATCATTAGTCATTTTTTTACTATAAAGTTCGTTTAGCAATTGAACGGCGGCGTGAACAGAAGTAAGGGGCGATTTTAACTCGTGAGCGGCTATATCCATAAACTCTTTACGAAGTTGTTCCATTTCTTTAAGCTTTTTATTTTCCTTTTTAATCGTTCTTTCAGATGTTTTAAGTTTTTCTTCTTTCGTTTTTTGTTTGTTAATATCTTGAGTTAATATTTGAATAAATTTTTCTTCTCCGACTTGTAATAAGGTTGCCATGACAGTAACCCAAATGGATTTTCCAGTTTTTTTTTGGATTTTAAGGTTATATGAACCCTTAAAATTCCCCTCTTTTACTGATTCATATAATTTAATTAAATTCTCTTTAAATAAAGATCCAACAGCTGGAACTTCTAAAAAGTGTTTTCCAATTGATTCTTTTTTTGGATACCCCCATATTTCTTCGCTAACAGAATTTGTATCAACTATTATACCATCCATATCAATAAGAGTAATTGATACAGGAGAATGATCAAAAATGATTTTATAGTTTGAATCGAAATTTTTCTGAGATTCAGAATTATTTTTTGGAGATATCATTTTAGTAACAATTAATCATTAATCTAACTTTAGTCTAATAAGAACAAGTCATTGAAAGCTTTTTAACATGCTTTTATTTATTCTTGTTCGTACCATCCTCAAATATTAAAAATAAATAGTTTTTTGTTCGAGTACTTTCTTGAACAAGTTAAAAATCGATATATTAGGAAAAAAAATTAAATACTAATTTAAGTGATATTGCCTGAAATGATTGTATCGAACTAATGCTTCAAAGCATTTCGTTGGTTGATCCCATAAATCAAAAATGGGAATTCCGTTTCTTAAAAACATTTGATTCATGCTGGTTTCGTATGGTTGTGGTCCTATATAAAAAATAGGAATCTTTAACCTTCGTATCATGTTTTTAATGCGTAGGATTACCAATTTTTCAATTGTTTCGTTGATATTTAGTAGTGCTTTATTTCTTAAAGGGATAATCTTATTGACGATATCCATGATTTCCCTAAAATCAAAAACGCCATATATGAAGATACCATCAATCTCACCAGATTTTGCTAAAATTTTAGGATATTTTAAATATAACTTGCTTAAATCCATATCAAATGTAACATCTATCGGATTGTTCACGCTTCCGGTTGGAGGAACATAAGTTCGAAGTTTTTCTTGTAATTTATTTGAGAACTCGGGAACAGATAATCCATAAATTTCTGAAGCTTTCGTCATCATCGCTCCAGCACCTCCAGAATCTGTAATTATGGCAACACGATTTCCAGATGGAAAGATATTATTTTTTTTTGCCCAAGAAAAAGTACCTAAATAATATAGGAAATCAGTTATTGTATTTGACGAGATTATTCCTGTTTTTTTGAACACGGCTTCAAAAATTTCTTGGCTCCCACCAATCGATCCCGTATGACTCATGATAGAACGCGTAGCTGCCTCAGTACCACCCGCGTATATCGCTACTATCGGTTTTTGTTTCGAAACTTCTTTAGCTAACTTGACGAACTCTTGTCCTCTTTTTATTTCCTCTATGTACAATCCAATTACATCGGTTTGGGGATCGTCTTTTAAATAACTAAGAATATCTACGATATCAACATTTCTTTCGTTTCCATTTGAGAAAGATTTACCGATTTTTATTCCTAATCTTCGAGCATGCCAAGCCAAGTGGCACGCAATCGTTCCCGATTGACTGGTTATTGATATATTTCCCCTTTCAGGAACCTGACTAATCCACATGGTGTTAAGATAAAGGCAATTTTTATTATTACCCCCATACCAGCCGTTATATACACCCAAACAATTAGGACCGATAAATCTCATGGAATATTTTTTAGCAATCTTATCTATTTGATGCGACAAGATTTTGCCATCAGATCCAGATTCTCTAAAACCTCCTGATGTGATAATTAAATATTTAACGCCCTTTTCACCACATTCTTCCATTACTTTTGGGACAGCAATTGGAGGTAAAATAATAAATGCCAATTCAGGTATTTCGGGCAACTCAAGAACTGACCTATAGGCTTTACGCCCTTGAATTTCTTTTAATCTAGGATGAATTGGATAGATAGCACCTTCAAAACCACCCGTTATTATATTATGTAGTTGCATTGAACCCATTGTATTTAAAACATCGTTGTTCGCTCCAAAAACGCAAAGAGAATTGGGAAAGAGGAATTTATGTAAAAAATGATTGCTAATCAATTTAATTATTTCCAATAAGATAATTTTTAGTTTAATTCAAATAATTAAGTAAATTAAAGTTTAAATTTGAATTTTTAGCATAAAAAAGCTAAAAATTTGATTTCCATTCTGCTAACAAGAATCCGATTTTGATCAATAAAAGAAATATATATTTTCAAAATTATCAAACTAAAGATTAATATTTTAGAAGAATCATGTATTTAACAATTTAAATCTATTAAAAGAATAAATTACTATAAAAAAATATAGATCTCCATTAGTTCTGATGACAACTAAAGTCCTTTTCAAAATAATTGTTGCAGGTGACGGGGGTGTAGGAAAGACGACATTGTTAAAGAGATTTGTAGATGGAACATTCGATATAAACACTAAAATGTCTATTGGGGTTGATCTCCATCAAAAATATGTAACTATTGGAGAAAATTTTACATGTAATCTCATGATATGGGATTTAGGTGGACAAGAACAATTCCGATTTCTCCTTGATAGATTTATAGATGGCGCAAGCGGTGCTTTATTAATGTTTGACATGACAAGAGTGCAAACACTATACAATCTTGACGAATGGATCAAATTATCCCGAAGCCAAGATCCTAACTTGCCCTGCGTTCTCGTCGGAGGAAAAGAAGATTTAATGATGGATCAATTTTACGCAGAAGATAAAGCCATTCAATACATGGAAGAAAATAACTTGTTGGATTACATAAGAACCTCGTCTAAAACGGGCGATAATATAAACGAGGCAATCGAAATTTTAGTTAGAGGCATTTTAAAATATAAAAATATAGCATTTTAATCGAAATTTTAATAACATAAAATATTTAATTTTTGCCAGTCGAACCAAACCCTCCTAGCCCTCGATCTGAAGCAGGAAGTTCTTCAATTTCTTCAAAATCATAATCATGCATTTTTCCAAGAATGATTTGGCATATTCTTTCACCTTTCTTTAGAGTAACCTCTTTATTTGATAAGTTAACGACAATTGCCATCCATTCGTTCCTATACCCCGCGTCAATAGTACCAGGCGTGTTAAGAATGGAAATACCATCCCATAAAGCTAAACCACTTCTTGGAACGACTCGGAAGTAATAACCTTCGGGAATAGCTGTTGCAAACCCTAAAGGACATCCAACTCTCTCGAGAGGTTTTAAAGTATACGAATCGGATTCAATCTCAATGAGTTCTTTTCTTCCATTCTCGTTTATTATTTTTTTAAATCCCATTATTCGAGCGTCTGAACCTGCGTCGCCTTTTTTTGAGGGTCTAACCGGTTCGAATTCAGGTCGCAAAGGTTTACAAGGTATTTTCATGGTGATTAGGATTATTGAATAATTTTTATATTAATTATTTAAAAAAGCGTAAACCTAAAAAAAAATATTATTAATGATTCATTAAACCAAGTAAAAATTAATGGAAGTAAAAAATGATAAAATTAGATAGATACGATCCACGAACCGATAAGGAGGCTTTAAAAGAACTTTTTGACGATTTTAACCAAAACTTATCTTATTTTCCGGTTGATTGGGATCAGTTCGAAAACGAACTAAATAGGAGGGTTCTAAAACTCCAATATCGAAACGCAATGATTATCGCAAGAGAGGACGATAAAATAGTTGGTTTTGGTACTTTTACAGCGTTTAAAGATCATTTGGGAAGAGATCACGCCTTGGTTCATCAAGTTATGACCAGAAAAGCTGACGCTTTTAAGAAAGGAATTGAATTCACAATCTTAGAAGAATTACAAAAATATATTAGTAGATCTCTTAATACAAGAAAGTTTTATTATAGATGCCCAGATAGTGATAATAACTGGAGAAGCTTGCTCATGAAACTGAATCAAAAAAAATCCAAATGTATCTGGTATGAAAATTAGCTTTAAAATATTCTTTTTTCTACTACATGATCCAAAGATAAGTATCAGCTTTTTAGGAGGCGATTGTGAATAATGCAACATATTATGACAATGGCTAATAATATGAAAGCTAAAACGATGTAAATCCAATAGTTCGACAAAAAGTAATTGATAAGATCATCCACTATTAATTCTCCTCAAGAGGATTAAAAATATTTTTTAATAAATCATAATCATAAATAAATATTGTTATGGAATTATATCATTAATTTATATTATATGCAAAATTAAAAAAAAAAAGGATTATTTGAAAATTATTGCGTTTCTAATTGAAAATTGACTTGGATGCGAACCCTGTATATCAATTTATCAATATCTTCTTTTACTTTTACATCAGATTCGATTATTTGAATGTTTCTAATGCCTCTCAATGTTTTTTTCGCTTCAAGATAACCGTTTTTTACGGCATCGGCCCAATTTTGCTCGCTAGTGGCTACGAGCTGGATTGATTTGTATACAGCCATAATTCTTTCCTTTTACACTTTTGTAGTATTACACATGATGATAATCAATTATTTAAATATTACGAGTAGGACGTGAATTTCATAAAGGAATACTTTTTCTAATTTTAATGGATTGAAAAGTAAGACTAAACCTATAAGAATAAGTATTAAATACGAAAAGTAATATATCAAACTAATGAAGAAATTCAACGATTTAACGAGATTAACAATATTAATTTTAATTTTATTTATAAATTCATTAGTATTCATAGAAGGATATAGAAATCATATAACCAATAATAATTCTCAAAATAATGCCGCATTACAGAAAATTGATAATTTAAGCAAATCAAATAATAATTTCATCCAAGATACTCAAAAAATTAATTTAGATATTTTTGATTCTGGATTAAAAGCATATTTTTCTGGAAAATACGATATTGAAGAAAAAATATCAATAATAATTATTTTTAACAGCGAGGTTCCTAAAAAAGAAAGAACTTTAATTATAAATAGTCTATTTGATGATATAAAAATTACTTCGAATTTTAATATCGTCCCCGGTATCGCCCTTGTATGCAATTCTAAGGAATTGTACGATAAAGCAACAATAATAGGAACCAAAGGTTCCATACAAAAGATATTTAAAACGAAATTTTATAAGCTATTTGATAACGAGGAGTTCCAAGATAATTTAAATTTAGCACAGTTAGATGAGCAAGATTATTCCAATTGGTGGATATCTGCTATAGGAGCCGATAACATTGAATATAACGGTGCGGGAGTGAGAGTTGCCGTAATTGATTCTGGCGTCTATGATCACCCTGATCTTAATTACGATCCTCTTTTTGACGCCCGAAATTTTGCTGCCAATGAAATCAACGATCATGTTATAAATCCTGATGAGATTGAAGATAAAAACGGACACGGAACGCATTGCGCAGGCATAATTGGAAGTAGTGGAGCTTCCTCGCAAGGAATTTATCGAGGAGTGGCTCCAGGAGTAACAATAGTCAACGCAAAGGCGGGAAACATTGTTGGTAGTTTGGACGAAGAAAGCATAATAAACGCTATAGAATGGTCCGTTAATCCAATTTTAGGAGACGCCGATGTAATTTCCATGAGTTTTGGGGGAGGCTATCCAGAGGCGGGTGATCCAATTAGTCTAGCCGTTCAAAACGCAACAAGGCAAGGCGTGGTTTGCGTGGCCTCTGCAGGTAATAGTGGTCCAGATTTCTTTACGGGAGGCACTCCTGGAGCGGGTATTTCTGAAATTGCTATTGGAGCTACAAACATAAATAATCAATTAGCCTCATTTAGCAGTCGAGGTCCAACCTTTTCTTATTTAGGGTTCCCTGATGTCGTGGCACCAGGAGTTAATATCATTTCTACGATGGCTCCCGATACCGTGTTAGCAAAGCGACAGATTTTTCTTAGCGATTATTTCGATTTTACAGAAAATGCAGACTATATGCCCTTAAGTGGCACGAGTATGGCTTGCCCAATGGTTGCTGGGGCAGCTGCAATATTAAAAGAGGCTTATCCGTCTATTAATCCAGAGGCAATTCGTATTGCTTTATTGGAAGGAGCAAAAAAACTTTCAAATCAAACAGATGCGCGATCATTATATTCTGGTGCGGGATTAATCAATGTTTCCGCTTCGCTTGAATATCTAAAAACCTTACAAGAGATTCACGGAAGCGTTAATAGCACCGTTAAAGCGTTTCCTGATGTTCTTCCTGTAAAACCATTTGATTTACTTCAATTTCCCGGGGACAAGCAGGAATTCAATATCACTGTAATCTCTGCTATCAACGATGCTTTTACAATAGATATCCCAACAGAAAACGATGATGGAGTGGTTTTTAGTATTGATCGCGATGTACTAAATTTTACTCAAAGAGGCGTTAACTTCACTACTTTACTAGTATCTATTAAAAACGACGCAATTCCAGGACCAAGAATATATTATATAAATATATCAAACGGAGCAGGTATTAACACGACCGTGTCCTTTTCCATAAATGTGTCTCTTCCAGAACATCGCATATTGATGGAATCTTATCACGGGCTAAACGACATGTTTTTCGTTGATTCGCCCTCAGGAGTTCCTATGGCGAAAACTTCCTATTATCAAATGGGATTTTACGAAGCAATGAGCGATATTTCTGCTCGCAACATATCTATAGATTATCTAGCGGAATTTTGGACTCCAAATTACGATAAAAATACAAATAATTCTTTCATTACAACAGAGAAACTTTCACAATACGACTTGGTTATCTTACAAAATCCAATTTTACCCTATAGTACCTCGGAGATTGAATCTATATCCGAATATTATAGCGAAGGTGGCAACCTTCTCTTTCTAGGAACGCGATATGAAGACATGTGTCTCGAGAGCATAAATTTACTCCTTTCACGTTTAGATAGCGGCATTCAATTTAACACTGAAAGCATCAGCGATTTAAACCGTGCTGGGTTTTTTAGTACAATTGGAAATTACGATGTAATTAATTTTTCTCTAACCAATCCAATCGTTCAAGATATTAGTAACATTTATTGGGAAACGGGAAGTACTTTACAAGTTAACGATATTCTTGCCGATTCGCTTGCTACCAATGAAGGACGCGATGTCATTGCGGTTCACGATGGGGGCTCACAAAATGGAAATATTGTGGTTTTTGGAAGCTTGGATTGGATGTATTACGATTATAAGAATTCTGATTATCAAAACGATCACAATCTCTTATTAAATAATTTATTAGACTATTTCTTCCCTTCGAATGACATATCCTTGAACATTAAACTCGCTTCGGAACGAATAAGTACAGAAGATTTAGATATTACATTGTACATAAAAAATCAAACTTCTGAAACACCCATCAATGGAACAGATTTTACTTCGCTCGGAGTTACGGTCCAAAACGATGGTTATTCAAGTATCATTCAAATGAATATTACAAAAGATTCTTATGGTATTTATTTCAATAATACATTCACGCTTCCAAATCCTAGTCCATTACCCTACAACATTATGGCTTCCGTGCTAATTAATGGGCAATTCTTTAACAAATCTACAAAAATCTTATTTTTTAACGATACTAAAATCCCTCTGATCAATGCGCTTACTCTAAGCGATAATAATTCCTTCAGATCCGGACATCTCGAAATAAATACTAATACATCTATCGAGAGCGTCGTGAAAGGATACACTAGCCTAATACCAGGATCTCTACTTTCTACTCGACCCCTCCTAGAGCAAACTTTCAACCTTACATATCTCTCCGGAAGCTATTCTTACGGATATAATTTGAACCTTTTGAATAGTTATCCCGCGGGAATCGGAACTACTTTCGTTGTGTCTAAGAGTTTAGATAATTACACGAATCCTTATTCACCCCGAATTTCATTTGAAATATTGAATTCAGATCCCGAAATTGACTCGAGTAATTCCTACATTGATGGTCGTTCCGTTAGTGTTATTGAAGATTCGAGTTATTTAAGCGCAATACAGGGTTCGCAGCTCTTTTTTGAGATAGCTGCTAGTGATGTAGAAGATATTAGAGCAAATCTCACAGTTAGCATAACTTTATTTATGTGTTCTGTTCATTTTTTAAGCTCATCAAGTGGCGTAGCAGTTGAGATATTTCCAAGTATCTTAGAGACTGCCACATTAGAATATAATTCTACTTCGAATAAATTCGAGCTTTATTATACGGTTCCGTCAACGATGATATATTCCACGATTGAAGGGCTGAAAAGCATATCTACAAAAACAGATTATCAAAGGGGTGGTGATTATGTAGGAAGGATTTACATAACGGTGACCGATACAGATGGGGGATTTAACAATGGATACGACTCAGATAATTACCTTTCATTACTTATTATAATCAACGAGCCCTCAAAAACAACAGATCCCATTGTGATATTGATGTACCTTATTATCATCGTGGCTATTATAGGAATAATTATTTTTTTGATAGCTATTTCTAGTCAACATCAAAGAAAAAAATCTTTTCATCATCAACAAGAATATTTCAGACCAGATTATTCAAATGGTGAACCTCATCTTGGTGAGTACTATTCAGAAAAAATACCATTAGATAAGAATTATCATCGTTTAAAATATTGTGGATATTGTGGTTCACCATTAACGAATTCAGATTTAATTTGTAAAAATTGTGGTCATTCTATTGAAACGGATAACGAGTGAGATTAAAAATAAATAAAATAACTTTTATTTAATAATTATAACACAAGAACTTGACCGTTCTCTTGCCCTATATAGGCTTTCTTGGCCATTTTAATGAATAAACCGGTGTCAACTACCCCCGGAATTTTTAATATTTTATCGTTTAGCTGTTCGGGATTAGAAATGATTCCAAAATCAACATCAACTATAAAATTTCCGTTATCGGTAACTAATGGTCCAGCTTTCGATTTTGCCATGCGTAGAACTGGTTTTCCCCCTAATTTCTCGAGTTTTTTCATTATCGGCACATAGGCGATTGGTATAACTTCGATGGGCACTCCTTTCTTCCAGCTTTCTCCAAGATTTTTCGAATTTTTACGAAAATCGGCGATAATTATTAGATTTTTGGAATTTGATGCCACGATCTTTTCTTGGACCAAGCAACCCCCTCCACCCTTAATCAGGTTTAAATCCTTGTCTATCTCGTCTGCTCCGTCTATATCCAAGTCAATTTCTGGATATTGATCGAGCGATACCAAGTCAAGGCCATGTTCGACGATAAGCTGATAAGATTGAAACGAGGTTGGTATGCATTTAAGGTTCAAATGGTCATTTTTATTGAGCTCAGCTATTTTTTCAACAGCATATACCACGGTAGAACCGCTTCCAATTCCCAAAATCATATTAGCCTTGACATTCTCCTCTACGGCCTTAATTGCAGCCAATTTTTTTCCTTGTTCGATTAAAGCACTACTCATGATATTTTTCACAATACTCTTTATAAGACCTTTTAAAAATATTATTTTAGCAAGTTTAAAATTTTTATAGCGAGATATGCCGCATTTTCAGCTCGATCTATCCCCACGCAAGCAACAGGAACTCGAGGAGGCATTTGTACGATAGATAAAAGAGCGTCAAGACCTCCAAGTTTGGCACTTACGGGAACTCCAATCACGGGTTTATCCGTTTTGGAAGCAATAACGCCAGGTAAAGCAGCAGAGAGTCCTGCCACTGCGATATAGATGAGCGCCTTATTACCCTTTATATAATGATCTAATTTATCAGGATCCCGGTGTGCGGATAGAATTTGAAGTTCGTATGGAATATTATTCTCTTTAAATACATTTTCCGCTTTTTCGTAGATATCTTTATCTGATGTACTTCCCGCCACGATAGAAACTAAAATTTTGCTTTTTTCTTCGCTCATAATACCATAAATTCAACTTTTATTATAAGATTTCACAGTCCTTTTCCGGGATCAATACTTAAAATTACGTGAGTAATAGCGCGTTTCTTACATTAATGAGTAAAAAATGATTGATTAGAAAAAGAAAGTGATAAATTTATAACTTCTAATTATCATAAACTTAAATTTAAAGTTACATTTTCATTAATAATTACTTAATTTTAATTAATTACACACTATATATCAGATAAAAAAGAGTTCTTATAATGATTAAAAATTTAAACGAAGTATGGCTCGTGGATTACGCTCGAACCGCCTTTTCCCGTTCAAGACCTGGTTCTCCCGAAAGAGATGTTTTTGGAGAATTGAGAGGAGACGAGATTGCCGGGAAACTAATTCGAGAATTCATGAACAATAACTTGGCATCGAAAAATATCAAGGCAGAAGATCTCGATCAAGTAATTACGGGAACCGCTTTACCCGTACACGAAAACTGGACATATGGTGGTAAGTTGCCAACATTTTTAGGAAATTTACCAGTCAATATAAGCACTTATTCCGTTGAAAAACAATGCGGTAGTGCTGGACAAGCAATGGCTAGCGGTATCATGGAGATAATTACGGGATACAGCAATACGGTATTATGTTGTGGATTCGAACACATGACAAGGGTTAGCATGAATGTCCAATTTAATAACCACTTGATGGTAAATACAAAATTAGCCAAAAAGAGATCTGAATGGTATCGAGGGGATGTAGATATAGTTACAACAACGAACATGCTACAGACTGCCCAAAAGTTATACGAACAAAATATTGATACCTCAGCTGAAGTTTCTAAAGAAGAAATGGATAAATTAGGCGTAAGATCTCACAATCTTACTATTCAAAATCGCAATTGGTTAAAAAAAGAAATCGTACCAATTGAAGGATACGAAGAGGGAAATCCCGAAATTTCAAAAATAATCGATTACGACGTAGCTGCACGACCTTCAACCTTGGAAAATGTTGCTAGTTTGAAAAGACTCTCAAGACCCTTCTACTTGAAAAAGAATATCGAAGGCAAGGATATAGGCGGAAAACAAGGCTATATAGAACGAGAAGGCACAAATGAAGGAGTGATCACGGCGGGAAATTCTTCTCCCCTAAACGCCGGAGCGACAGCGTGCGTGTTAATGAACGCAGAAGAAGCCAAAAAAAGAGGAATTGAACCAATGGCAAGGATAATTTCCATGGGATGGGCCGGCGTTGATCCCACGGTAATGGGAAGGGGTCCTGTGCCTGCTTCAGAAATGGCACTCAAACACGCTAATCTCAAGGCTGATGACATGGAATATTGGGAAATAAACGAAGCATTCTGTATCGTTGCTTTAAATTGCATGAAACATTTCAACATCCCTGAAGAAAAAGTGAATGTCATGGGTGGTGCAACGGCTATTGGCCATCCACTTGGAGCGTCTATGATACGATTGCCAGGTACTCTCGCAAGGATTCTAAAAGACAAAAAAGCTCGTTTTGGATGCGCAAACGCTTGCGTGGGCGGCGGACAGGGAATCGCTTTTATTCTCGAAAATCTTGATGCTTGAATTATTTTAGATTTTCATTTTTGTTAATTTTTTAAATATATAATTCAACATAAAAAATATATGAAA
>JAFGGO010000166.1 GCA_016930515.1 Promethearchaeota archaeon
TATCTAAAAAGGGTGAATTAATTGAATAAATCTAAAATATTATCTGTTATAATAATAATATCCATGATCTTTCTATCCACAAGAATTCTCGTCACTCCCGCTGTTTATTTAAATAATATAAATAATAAAAATGCAAACGGAGACCATTCAATTCATCTGATTCGTGTTAGCAATACAATATCTATAAAAACTCCAACAACGATTACATCTTGGTTGGCTGGTTCTACTCATATTATAAATTGGACATCAACGGGAGATATTACGAATGTGAACATTTCCCTTTATTATTCAGGAAGTTATCATGGCACAATCATCCCCAATACTCCAAATAATGGTTTATATTATTGGACTTTAACCTCTACCTACGAGAATTACGGAGATTTTTATCAAATTAGAATTGAAGATTCCAGTAATAGTTCAACATTTGTAATAAGCGAGGTGTTTACTATATTCGCGATTTCTGTTACAAGCCCCGCCTATGGGACCTCCTGGGAAGCAGGTACTACTCAAACAATAAAGTGGATAGCAACGGAGAGCATATCTAATGTGAACATCAAGCTCTACTATAGAGATTTCATTTTTCATTCCAATATAGCTACGAATACTCCAAACGACGGATCTTATTCTTGGACATTACCAGAAACCTTTTCAGATTACGGTGATCATTACAAAATTCGAATCGAAGATGCTAGTGATTTTAATATTTACGATTATAGCTTTACTGACTTTGAGATAAGAGAGGCAGATTCAGATCCTAGTAATGATGATGATAACCAAGATGACGAACTTGGAGATTTCTTAGACACAACTGGATATAACTTTCCAGGATTCGAGCCTTTCGCATTTATTTTGATATTTGGGGTTTTAGGAGCTATTATAATAATAGGTTATTACCGTAAGTTCAAGAAAAGCGCTTAAATAGGATAATCAACGAAATATAAAAGAAAAATCATTAGAAACATTAATACTAATAATAAGATTAATATCATAATCATCTTTTTTTTAAATTTTTTAGTTCTTCTTACTAATAAATAAATATAATAATAACCAATGAAGATTTCGGGGATTGCTTTATTAAGTAAAAGGATAAAAAATATAACACCACCGATAGCTGATGCAAATGATAAAATAATATGAAAAACATCGAAATTTAAGCCGATGTAAGCGAAATATAAAGTAAGGATCATGCGAATAAGGTTTAATAAATGTATCCCGACTAAGGAAACAATCAATACTAAATTCTTTCTAATATAAAATTTCTTTTTATCTATTGAGTTTAATGGGGAGGGTATGCATGTGATAAACCCTATTGAAAAGCTGAAAATGGGTGCCGCGATACATCCTGCAGACATGAAAAGATAATGATCCAAAAAAGGAACCAAAATGGCAGGCGGACGGACTTTATCAGGAGAAATAACAACGTGAGACCCTGATTCAAATAAAAGATTTATTAAAAATGAAACTTGATGCGATATCACATCATATATCCAGTGATTGATCTTCAGACAAAAAATAATGTAAATAATTATTGATAATATTGGTGCTCCGAAAAATAAGAATACTATTGAGCGGGTGCGAAAGATGTAGTCTTTTCCATCAAGCGTAAAAACAGGTTTTTTATTTTCATCTACATTCTTCGCATTAGTTTTAATATCCATATCATCACGATTAAGATTGACTACATTCTGCAAAAGTAATCGGGGTATTTAAATTTTAATTAATTAGTGGCTAATTCATTAAATTAAATATAGAAAAAAATGGTAAAAAAAAGCACTTTTCGATTAATTCTGTTCTATTGCTTGGCGTGGGCATGAATCGAGGCATAAATTACAACCAATGCATTTATCTTCCGAAAATTCAAGCTGAAAGTTTGCGTCAAATTGCAAGGCCTCCGTTGGACATAAAGAGATGCAACCACCACAATTTACGCATTTTTCCTTGTCAATGGATACTCTTCCTTTTCTATTTACAAGTATGTTTCTACTTTTTAACGATTCCGTGATGGAATTTACCTTTTCTTTAGGTAAATCTAAAAGCATTTTTACTCCGCTTGAATCCGTTGAAAACTTTAAAATAGTCAACGACACGTCTTCTTTTAATATTTCGTTTACGATACTTGAATAGTCGTTTAGGGTTTGAATTATCCCAAAGGGAATGGTCACGTTTATGATCGTCGTTTTACATCAACTCCTCCGAAGTTATTATGCCTACAACTTTATTCTCATCGTCTATGACGGGAAGTGCTGAAATGTTATTTGTCCTCATCCTTCTCGCCGCATTTGAGAGTGGTTCGTTGTCCTTCGTCGTGATGACTTTTTTAGTAATGATTTCTTCAAGGACTTTCTTCTCCTTGGCTATTGCTTTCGTAATATCAAAACTCGTAACGATTCCTTTTAAATGATATTCCCTATCTGTTATCACTATATGGTTGATGTTTTTCTCGACGATTTTTTCGGCCACGATTTTTATATCGCAATCGTCGTAGCAAATTTCCGCCTTTTTTCTAAGATCTTTTACGAATTTAATTTCAGAGGACACTTTCATTGGTTTAAATATTCTATCCGTTGATAAGGTTTCTGCAGGTGGATTGAGGAAAAAATCTCCTTTTTGAAGCCACGATTTAAGAGTTTCTGCGATCTTTTTTGCGTGATAAAACGATGAAAGAGGAGAACATTTTACTTTTTTCCCATTTATTTCAATTGTACCACTTTTTAATTCCTTATAAGTAACTTCCCTTATCGTAGGCTTATCCTTTCTTGGAACGCCATAATCAACTACTTCTGTTACTAAGTCTTCGTCGCTTATCGCAGTTTTTCTTGCTAATCCTTCGTTTAAAATGGGGATGGGAATTCCGAGGCCTACGAACATTGTAGTTCCATAACTTTCAAAAGTTGCGCCTTTCAGATATTCAGACGACATTTGCTTGAGATCTCCTTTAACGAATAACGTTCCGAATCTATTGGTTGGGCTGTGCTGGGTGCCTTCTCCTACGACATACCCAACCCCACCACCAAGGAAGATTCTCGTGCCAATACCAATAGTCTCGTAATCAGGATCGTTGCTTAATGGATTTAAAGCGCCAGCGCCAGCAAAATGTGCGTTCCCAAAGCGCGGCAAAAGCTTTCCCATGTATGTATACAAGGTCTTATCCGTGCTATTAACGGCACACACGTATCTTTGATATCCATTTCGAGGGTTGCATAAAATTGCTTGATTAATGTCGTTAATCGTAAATTCCGTGCTGATCTCTGCCAAGGGATAACAATCAGTGGTATATGAATTACCTCTCAGCCGTATGGGCTTACCCGCAACTAGATCTTCGATCACATGTCCTCCACCGTATTCGAAGGGGCTCACGTCTGCCATCCTCGTGCAACCGATATAGCAATCCACTGCAGCGTTACCGTGGTATGCGTGAACATCATTTAACCAAACATGTTCGAATTTTATTGGGGGATCTGAATGCCCGAAATTTAAGAAAGCACCGCTAGAACACATGGGTCCGAAGGTCCCCGTAGTAACAATATCAATTTCTTCAGCAGCAACCGCAGTCCCGTTATCTTCGACGAATTTAACCATCTCTTCGGCGGTTAAAACAACAGCGGTTCCGTTTTTTATTTTAGCGTTGATCTCTGTGTAAGTTTTAGTCAATACATCACCTTTTTGCGGTTTTAATATAGTATTATACAACTATCTAATTAAATTAATAAATAATATTTTGTTTATAAATATGAAAGGTAAAAAACATGCGTTTAACGCATGAAAAATGCTAGAAAGAAATATTCCAAGAGTGAACAAGAACGATAAAATTTCCTGAATTAAACGAAATCAAGAAAAAACGTACTAAACTAAGCATTAGTCAGAAAGAATTGGGGCGAATTTTGAAAATACCTCAATCTACTATTTCTCGAATTGAAAATAACGACATGGACCCTCCATATTCGAAAGTAAAAAAGATATTTGAATTTTTAGAACAAGAGAGGATCAAAAAAAACAATATATATAAAACTGCTAAAGAAATCATGACAAAACAAATAATTTCTATTAGTTCACATTCAAGCATTAAGGACACGATAGAATTGATGAATAAACACGATCTTTCTCAAGTTCCAATAATAGATGCCGACCAAAATTTAGGTAGCTTGACAGCGAAAAAGATTCAAAAATTCATAGCCGATCATCCCGATTTGAAAAACGTGAATGTTTTAGACCTCAAGCAACTACCTTTTCCAGAAATAGAAAAAGATTGGTCAATAAAAGCAATCTCGAACTTGCTATCTAATTATCCTGCGATTTTGGTAAAAGAATACAATCGATTCGTAGGCATTATTACCGATGCGGATTTCCTCAAGCTTGTTTGATAAATTTGAAACGCACCTTTAGATCTCACGCGAATAATATTTATCTATTTATTTTTAAAAACTAGAAGAGTTGTTTATGAACGATAAAGACTCCGTACTTGAAATCATATTAAAACTTGAAAGGAAGGATATTTTTTTTCTCCAAGATAACATTGAACAGGTAAGCTTAGAAAAAATGAAGAGAAAAATAATTGATAGACTCGTTCGAAATGGTCATTTATAAAAGAAATACATTCCATTCTCAAAAGCATTTATTATAAAAATCAATCAGATATTTGAAACATCGAATCTTTAATCTCATAATGCAAGGATTGAAGCTTCAGGAGTTAAAAATCCAACCTAATCTCGTAAAAGTACGCCAACTTGTCAATATTAAAATATCGTTTTCCCTTGAAATCCCATTACTTAATTATTCTTCTTTAATATTTCGTTTTCGAGGGGGAAGAAATAATAAAAACGATTGGTACATTTTACAAACTCGTGATTTTAACGAAAATGGATATTCGCAATTAACTACGGAACAGGAACATGACTTTTTTCCAATACTTGTTAATGGAAAGGAATTAGAAATTCATTTTTTAGTATGCAATGAAAATGGAATAGATAGTGGTGTGAATTTTACTTTCGAAATATATAAGACTCTGGCACAATCTATCTCAGAAAAACATAAGAAAATCGAGGTGTTAATTGAAATTGATAAAAATGAAAGATTTAAGGCTCTCAACTCACCTACACTTGAGATAATTAGCGAGAAATTCGATCACATAACCGTGATTTCACCTTCAATTGTCTTTCCTGAAGAACCAATGAAAACTATTCTTAGAGTAGAAGATAAATACAATAATATAGTCGAAGGATTAAAAGGGAATTTAAATTTCTTTTATTCCACACCTGAAGGAATTAGACAAAGGATTGATGGTGTTTCGATTGAACAACGAACTCAAGGTATTTATCGAATAAATACAAAAGCACCGATAATACCTGGTTATTATACAATAGAAATCTCTTACCAACAAGGTTTATATTCCTCGAATATATTCGAATGCCGAAATGAGAGGAATGGAAAAAAACTTTTTTGGGGTTATCTTCATGGACACACTAACAAGAGCGATGGAATGTTAGATATTTCCGATTACTTCAATAATCTTATCAACGCAGGTCTTGATTTTGGGACGAGTACAGAACACGATCACCTTTACGAGACCTCAAATGAGGATTTCAATGAAATTAGATCTGTCGTTAAGAATTATCATAAAGACGGTGAATTCGTTTCCATTTTTGCTTACGAATATGGCACATGGTATACTGGTTATGGGGATATTTGCGTTTATCATTTTAACGATGGTATTCCCATTCTACGCTCTGAAATAAATAAGTATAATTCCACACCCAAGTTTTTTAAAAATTTAAAACCATACGAAAATAAAGTCCTCTTAATTGGCCATCACTCGGCGTTAAGACCAGGATTTCGAAATTGGGATTATTTTGATAACACATTAGAAAGATTAGTTGAAATATATTCAACATGGGGAAACCAAGAATATTCTCATTTAGAGGGTAATCCCCTCCCTCCAAGATATAAATTTTATGGTCATGGAAAACACGCGCTTAAAAGAGGACCCATCCTCGAACGCAAGGGAAGTTTTGTTCAAGATGCCTTACAAAGGGGATACAAACTTGGATTTACGGCGGGTGGGGACGATCATTTTGGAGCATTTCCTTCTGGACCCATGGATCCCGATAATGGCTTATATCCAAGCGGAATCATGGCTATTTGGGCTGATCAATTAACTAAAGAAGCGTTATGGGACGCCATGATTAATCGTAAATGTTATGGAACTACTGGTCCCCGAGTTATAATTGAATTTTCGTTAAATAATAATTTTATGGGAGAAATTTTGGAATTAGAGGATCATCTTGATTTAATCAATGAACGCAGGCTACAAATAGCAATCACTAGTCCTATTCCAATTAACAGAATTGAAATCATTAGAAATAACGATATCTTATTTACTAAATCAGCCAAGGAAAATATATTTTCGTTCCAATATCTGGATTCGATCCGAATAAATGAAATAATGCTGAAAAACTCCCAAAAAGACGAATTATTTTTATATTATTATCTACGAACCTTTTTAGAGGGCAGTCACATGGCCTGGTCAAGCCCAATCTGGATAATATCTTCTTTAAGTCCTTAATATACCGATTCTAATATTAATCCACGGTTTTTTATTTATTAAATTAGTTTTCTGGCTTTTTAATCTAATAACATTGAAAATATTAAAATTATTAAAGTTTAAAGATGAATTATTACAAAAAAGAGCCTTAAAAATCGATTTCGTTTTCCTTAAACGATCGTTTGAATAAATTTATAAAGGGCTGTTTTCTTATTATAATTATAGGGTTTTATTAATACATTTGACATTTTTTGTTTAATAATATTTAAAAACAAATACTTAAAGAAAATACGATGGCAACGCAGAAAAAACACTTTGTATCGTTTGATTACGAGCACTGTAATAAATGCGGCGGAAAAATGGCAAACCGGCTCTTAGCAACGAACGATTCAGAAGTAAAGAAATTCACAAAAATACGCCAATGCGTTATATGTAAACATTGGTTTTCTCTTGAGGGTCATATATAAGATATTAAAAGTTATGGTTTTCTAAGTATTTGTCGTTTAAAAGTATAGAAATAATTTCGTATCAATATCAAGTAATAGTATTTTTATCTACAGTCTTAAATAAAACAAAATAATATATACTATAATGGTCGTAAATAAATCTAAATCCCCTCATTCGCCTTATTGTTGCAAATGTGGTGGTTTAATGCGACAAGTGTTGATGCCATACCAATCCGAAACCGTTAAATTCGTGAAAATTCATCAATGTACGACTTGTCGATTTTGGCACGAATTATAATCTGCTTTCTTCTCGTCTCCTCTCAACAGATATTTATTTGATGCTAAAAATTTATTAAAAAATTTCTTCATTTTTAAATCATATTATAAATAGAATATCACCGTCATATCACATTGTTTTTTAGAAGTCGGATCATTTTTTAAAAATGATAAGGTGATTTTACATGACAGTAGAATACGATTATAACACGGATAGAAGATTATTTTGCGAAAAATGCGGATCTCTCATGATTTCAAGAAGGATGATCTCCAGGACTAACCGATCTCGGTCTTTTGTTGAAATATATCAATGTGATGTCTGCCGATTTTGGCACCACGCTTAAGCTGCTTTTTTCGTAATAAAGCAATCAAGGGTTTATTGTAATCCTAATTGCTGTTTTGCTTGATTTAAAACTTTAAGGGCCTCTTGGTATTGTGCCGGTCGTTCGCTTAACATGTCCCAGGATTCCAAGGCTTCTTCTAACGATTTAATACCTTTTTCGAAATCATTTATTCTAAAATAGGCCAATCCCGAATAATACATCGAAATTCCCGCTTGATTGTAATCCTTTCGACCTACGCTGGAAATATACGCATCTCCGTAAGCCTCGATAGCTTCAGAATAATCTTCGAGTTGAAATAAAAATCCAGCGTAATTTATTTGAAAAGCATCTTTTAAGGCTAAAAGTTCGTATTTTTTTGCTGTTTCTATTGCGGTTTTGTATTTAATTTTTGCGCCAGCATGATCTCCCGATTGACCAAGAATGTTTGCGATGTTAAATTGATTTCTTAAAATATTATCAATGTTCTGAACTTTTTCGGATGTCTCGAGAGCCAACTCGTAGAATTTTTTAGCCTCCTCCAAGTTTCCAAGCCTGAAGTACACATTACCCATGTTACCTTGAGCTTCTGAAAGCGATTCCATCACCCTTAATCTTTTAAATATCGCTTCAGCGTCAGCATAATATGAAAGTGCTTCTTCGAGAATCCCCCGTTGTTCAAATATGATACCAATGTTTATTTTTATACCAGCAGATTTAGAATCAATACCGGCGCTTTCAGCAATTCTTACAGCATTTTCGTAGATTTTAAGAGCATCGTCTTCGTTTCCATTCATTTGATATGCTAATCCGAGGTTTTGCATAATGGCGAGCGTGAGGTCAATGTCGCCATGTTCTTCTATTTTAGAAAATATTTCTTCAAGAATGGGAATTGCTTCTGAGAAATTTCCCTTTTTAATAAGAAAATCGGCTTTGATTTTTTTAATCCTGATTATTCGTAATTCGTCACCGACTAAATACGCTTTCTTTTCCGCTTCCGATAGCAATTCATTTGCTTTTCCTATTAAACCTTTATCGAAATATAATCGAGATAATTCCATGTAAACTTGAGAAAGATAATTAATAAATCCTAATCGCTCGAAAATCGCGATAGTATCGATAAAAGCTCGTTCGGCAAGGTTATTTTCGCCAAGAGCATTAAGTGCCAGAGCTGCGTTAAATGTTCCCTGGGCTTTATAGAATTCCAAACCGTTTTTTTCGGAAACTTCTTCTATTTCTTTAGCTAAATTAAGCGAAGCTTGATATTGGTCTGTTTGTCTATAAAGATTGCTGAGATTTTGGAGAGCACTTAAATAATCTTCGGTATCTCCCCTTGTTTCGGAGTAATTCATATATTCACTGAAATCGTTTTCCGCTTCTTCAAAATTTCCTAAATGCAAGTTTGCGTCACCCCGCCCTTGCGAAGCCACGTGATAAGCTTCAAGTTCTCCAATTTCTCGAAAGATCTTACACGCCATATCGTAATATTCTTTAGCGCTTTTGATATTCCCCTTGTTTCGTTCTGCACTGCCTAATTGTTCGTATAATAATGCCTTACCAAAAGTAGTCAATTGCTCTTCTTCGGTTTTATCAAGGAATTCCTCGAGTAATAATTTGGTAACATCGTAAAATCCTGCGTGGATCCCTATATCGGTAAGTACAATAGCACTTTCACCAAATCCTACATTTGAAGCCCATAATTGAACTTTCTGCTTTAGGGTAATTTCGTTTTTTGATTTAATTTCTCTGACCATATCGTCTGAGAATTTTAGTCTATCTGGGGGGAGAATTGATGGAGGCAAAATCTCACTTAAATTATCAAACCAGTCAGGTAGTAACCCATACTCAATAAATCCACGATTGGGTCCATATAAACTCGCTAAATCCTTAACCACTTGCAAAGTATTTGTCCCCTTATATTGAAGCCACATTATTCCAGGAGCGTCGTTCATTCTTTGTCGCAGACCAAGATAATTTGGCTCCGCTTCCAAATCGGCTCCAGAATACCCAAGAAAAACCATGAAAGTGGAGGTGCCAATTGCATTTAAAGCGTCAGTTATAATGGGGTTTAACCCCTTTTTTCTTTGCGCTAATGTATCAATACATGTGTCAGGTCTCGTTGAAGTTCCGTGAAGCTTTAAAAGCAGGCAAGGAGATTCGGGATTTGAGATAAATTCGACAATATTACCAATAGAAATATAATCTTCGGGATCCAATAAAACCATCAATGGTGTAGCAAGTTTTTCAAAAGCCTTTTCAACTAAGGTATCGAAATTTGTAGTAATGATGACCTTAAGTAAATTAACCTTGGCTAATGTTGCAAGCCATAGGTGAGATTCGTTGGGCTGTTCGCTTTCTAACACCCTCAAGACCTCAAAATACGATTTTCCAATTCTATTGGTAACAATTTCTGAAACGAACTCCGGGGGAAGTTGTCCGTCAGATTCTCTTTTTTTAATCAAATCAACGAGCTCCTTTACTTTAGGTATCGTCTCAAAAGTTTCATTGGCAAGAGAATCGAGAATTGCGTGATTAATCTGCCACCAACTTGGCAGGCAGGCAGGAGGGCCCATAGAAATCCCTGCTCCAAGAAAAAAGCATAATTTACCCTGTTTAAGATAATCTCTTATAATTTTATCCATGATTGATTCAAGTTAATGGATTGGTATATCTATAAAATCTGGATTTGAATAAAAAACTTAGGAAAGTCTTTTAAATCTTCAAATAATTTCGACAGGGGTTAATAAAATGAAACACATAAAAAGCAAAAAGGATTAATTAATCCTTTCAATATGAGATTTTCTCTTTTTTTAAAATATTAATTTCCGTATTTTTTGGATTTTTAACCAATAAATAAGCACCCTGAATTAGATAAATAGCTTAATTTAGAACTTTAAGCATGATATTGCTAATATTCTGATTTCATCAATTGAAAGGAGAATTTTGAATATTTATTAAGATTCATAAATCCTTGATTTCATTTCCGCATCCTGGACAGTATTTTGCAGTATTTGTTAATCTTTCCCCACATAATGCGCAAAAATTATTGGATGGTTTTGATTCCGATTGAATTAGCACTGCTTGTTGCATGATTGGCTTTAATTCTTCCCGTGGTGGTTTGAGGAACTTTCCTCTATGACAAAACGGACACAAATCAGGTTCTTTTACTGCGTACCAAATTAAATAGATTATCCATCCTATTCCCGTAAAGAGGAGCAGCACGAATATACAACCGTTAAAATCACGCTCAGGTTCAACATTCCGTTGACAGTTATCACAATATTTAATAATCTTCATTTTTTATTTGGTTAAATAAAATTATGATTTTCATATTTTAATTCCTAACCAAATCATAATTATTTAAATATATAAATTTAATATAATTCTGACATTTTTCGTTTAGAGCAAATTTAAACTTGAGAAGGTTAAGAAAGTAGAAAGTAAAAAGATATTCACGTCACCCGACGAAATATGAAGGAGGAAGGAGAAATTAAACTTTTTCAAGTTTAATAGAGGGCGAAATCCAATTTTTATGCCGAGTGAAGTTGAGTATCTCCTTATTTGATCATAGTATTATTTTTTTTAATATAAATCCAATCGATTTATTCTTATTTCGTTCTTACCTCAACAACAAACTATAAAAAATTTTATTATTATATTTGTTCCTCTCGAAATTATATTCTTATTTCTTTTCGTGATAAATTTTAAAACCTCTTTTTTCATTATATACATTATGTTGTTAAAGGGTAAAAACGTGGTAATTACTGGCTCTGGACGGGGAATTGGTAGGGCAGTTGCAATAGCTTGCGCAAGAGAAGGAGCTAATGTGGGATTAATGTCTCGAACAATAGAAGAATTAAATACTTTACGAGATAAAATCAAAAACGACTATCCTGATGTGAAAGTGGTAATAGCCGTTGCGGATGTTACGAAAATCGATGATCAAACTAAAGCTTTCACACAATATTCAGAAGAATTGGGAAAATTAAACGGCGTGATCGCTAACGCTGGATGGTCCCGCATGGGAGATTCTCACGAGTTTGATTCCGACAAATTTGCAGCAATCATCAATATCAATATATTAGGCGTTTTTAACACATTTAAAGCCGCATATCCTTATTTAAACACGGCCAATAAGAACAACAAGGCGCGATTCATTACAACCGGGAGCGCCATATATCCGAACATCATGGTAAAGTTTGCTGCATACGCAGCTTCGAAGTTTGGCGTAGTCGGTTTGCAAAAAGAATTGGCAATAGAATACAAGGGAAAAAACATTTCATTTAACATGGTCTTGCCCACGATGGTGGATACTCGATTGTTGCGAGGAAGTAAAGCAGGAGATGGAAACAAACCCCCGGGCGTCATGAGTCCTAACGAATTAGACGATTATTACACCTTTTTACTCTCGGAACAAGCAAATTTGATTAATAACCAACTTATTCAAACTTTCGACGCACAAGAAGCAATTAAATTCCTGCAAAAATCTTCAATTGACAAAACGAGCGATTGGGATTCTATTGCCTCATTCTTGCAAGAAAAATCACCAAAGAGCTTTGAAAAAGTTAAAGGGTATGGGGCACTATTAAAGTTCTTATATTCCAGGAGTTAATGATAAGGATCATTATTTCTATTAATTAATATATTACAATCAATTACAAGCCCATCTCGAATCCATTAATCGGCTTTAATCGTTAAAAGCACTATATATTCGTAAAAATCAATTACAAGCCCTCCCGAAGTCAATTTTCGCGCCTTCAGCACTTAAAGCCTTAATTAAAGACAAGATCGTGAGGATCGAAGAGGTGCAACTGCCCCGATTGAGAAAAAGGGGCGTTCAAATTACAAGAGAGTAGATTTAGAATTAAATTGATTGAATTCAAAAAGTTCTTTCAATTTATGTTGTTTTGCTTATTATTTTTATTAATCAACAAGATCGATATGACGACCATACATACGGAAATTAATAGAACAATCGTTGGAGTTTCGTTCAATAAGAAAAAAGCAAGAACCGTGGCAAAGATCGGTTTTAAAAACGCCAAAGACATGCCTCTGGATACTTCCAAGCGTTTCAAACCAATAAATAACAAGAACAACCCTAAACCCGTAGAAATCACGCCTAAAAACAAAACTAAAGACCATTCTCGAGCATCGTGAGCAAAAAGCCTTCCTAATTCTGGTGTAAAGATTAAAATCACAAATACGGGTACCATTGCAAAAAAGCTAGAAATCATCGTAAATTTTAGGGCTATATTAGTAGTCTTGGACTCCTTTAATTGTACTTTTTTACCCAAAACTGAATAAAATCCCCATGTAATTGAACCTATCAGCACCAAAAGATTTCCTAACAAGTTCTCAATTTTTATAAGCTCAGAAAAGTTAAAATTTGTTAATAATATCGTAACTCCCAATAAACCAACGATTATACCCGCAATTTTAAACTTCATGTTAATCTTTTCATTGAGAAAGAAAAAAGAATAGATCGTTATCCATATAGGATAAGTGGTATAGATAGTCGCTCCAATATTGGCTTGAGTATTTTGAATCCCAATAAAGTATATTATATTAGAAATCCCCCAAGCCAGAGAGCTTCCTAATATTAATAACAACCAATTTTTTTTTATAATCGACCAAATACCTCTTAGGTCTTTCATTATTGTTAAAAGTAAAAGTAAAAAAAATCCGCTAAATAAAAATCTATAAAATGATAGCGAAAGCGCTCCAATGGAATCTTGGAGGAGTTTGATAATAATTTCGCTGCAGGAAAAGGTGAATACTGCAATAATTATAGTGAGATATCCCGTAATATCCTCTTTTCGAACCTGGAGCTTCATTTTAAGAAATACTTTTTTTATATAAAATGTTCTTTAATATTGTTTAAAGAGAGAGATGTAATTATCTTTAGGTCATTATAAATTATTGAAATTTATTGTTCGTTCGTTTTTAATTGAGGCATGAAAATAAATAGATAGAATTAATTAAATGCTTAAAATTAGTTATATAATTTGGTAGCTAGTTGATAAATTTATTTTTTCCGAAGTTCCTAATATGAGTTTTAAGTGAGTAATAAATTCGTTTAAAGAAATTTCATTCTTCTTGTATTTCGTTGATAAATTTTTGATTATATAAAAGGGTTTGAATTTAACGAATCTAAAATCCAATATAAGGGCCACATAGCCCTTATTTTCGTAAATAAACCCCGTATCTAAAATATCGTAAAAAAGGTCTTCATTATTATTTAATATAACCAAACAATCGTGAACGGACAATGTCTTTTTCCGTAGTGATTTGAATAAAAAATATACTTCACTGTTTGAAACCAGTAAATTTATCATGATCTTGTTTTCAATGTTAGGCACGATTGTCATGTTATTATAATAAGACTTGATCTTATCTTTATAAGCCTTGATGTTTTCTGATTTGTAATCGTCCTCAGGAAATTGGGGTAACCTTTTTGGAGGTAATTGTATGATCGATATATCCTTTATCAAGAAATAGCATTCTTTGCTTCCTGGCATCGCTTTTCTAATAATGAGATCATCTCTTATAAAGGAGGTAAGCAATAAGTCAATGTTCAATGTAGAAAAACCATAATTATCTTTTAAAATTCTTACTAGCTCTGTTTTTGAAATCACTCCGTTTCTTAATATTTGAAGAATCGTGATCTTTATCTTGTCTTGAAAATAAATGATGAAATTCTTCTCACTTATGATTTTAGAATAATCCTTAATGGTGTTAAAGGTCTCTGAAATTGCTCGCGTGATCCTATTAGTGTTTATGGATTCAATGAGATCTCCAGCGATGTTCGATAAAATGTCAAAATCGATGATGTTTTCTAAATCTGCGTTTTGGCTATATGCAAGAACTAATAAGTATAATTCGCCACTGTATTGTTGAGTTACCGAGATATACCAATGATCCCCTTCGGGTACGAATTCTAACATCGAGCGTTCTTTGTTTAACTCGTGAATAGTCCATAATTTTACAAACAAGTCGTTTGGAGGAAATTTTTCCGCGGGAGGATATTGTATGATGGGTTCCGGACCGGTATTGACACTCCAACGAACGACGATAACTCTCTCCACGATAAATCTCACTAAAGCGTTGTATTATTTAAGTTTAATGGAAAAGTATTCTGGGATGAGGTCTAAATATTTACGCTTGAAATGCCTGTCGAGGATTGGATCAATTCGGTTCCTCCATTTTAACACATCCACGCCCCCTAATTCTTTTCCAATCTGATAAGTAGTCTCAATGTCTTGAATAAAATAATCCAATTTATGTCTTACAACTCTTAAATCTTCCAACAAAACGAGAGCACATATGAAAGACTTGTTAGAACTATAACCAAAGAGAATTTTTTTACCACCGTGATCGATTATCTTGAGCCGTTGCTGTTCCTTTGTAATTTCCTCTAACATTGATATCAACCCGATGAAACCACCACTTACTAAATCAGAATCTACGAGTTCTTTTTCAACCTCATTGAAAACATATTCGTACAATAACATGCCAGATTCGTGTATCACATACAAGCGGAGCAATTTATCTGGCCAATTTTGTTCTCTTATACTGATGATCTCCTTTGTGTTTGACAAAAAAAACATCGATATCACCAAAAAGAAGAAAGCTAGCCCTACAAGAAATAAACCCGCGGAAATCTCGTCTGGAAAGAGGGTTCCCACGGAATTTCTCAAGATTAACCAATGAAGACTATACCCTCCAAAAAAGCACCCTATGCAAGCACAGAAACAACAACCAATTACACGCCCAAGATGTTGCTTTAAAGCTACCTCGTTCATCACTAAAGGAATGGCCATGATGATTGCTAAAAGTGCTATAAGGGTTACTACAATATTAAAATATTTAAGAGTGATATTAAACAAACTTATAAAATTAGCAATCGAAATAATTAAAATTACATAAGATAGGGAAGATTTCCTACCGAGGAAATCGAATATAGCACCGACGGCTATTGTTGTTACGACACTTAAACCTATAACAAGAATTAAAGCGCCTATCAATTCTAATGTCGAAAAATCAGCGATGCTCAAGTTAGAGATTTCCTCGTAAGGAAAAATTAACCCAGCTGTAAAGAATAAAAACGAAATTAAAACTATATAAGTAATAATATCTTTTATAAGCTTTCCCTTATTCACTTTTTCTTCTATAAATTTATATGGTTCCTCTTTTTCTCGAAATTTATATAAATAAATAAAAAACACAGAAATAGCAAGGGAGGGAAATACTAATAACGCATCGCTAAGAGCCAGAAAAAAGCAGAATACGCCAATACCAACACTTGAATAAATGAGTAAAAATGCGATCGTCCTCCCACGCTCTAAAATCGTAGTAAAATCCAAGAAAAACATTACGAAGATAATGAACATGATCCCTCCTATAAATGAACTTAAAAAGATTAATATCTCTATAATTATTGGGATCTTCCTGAATAAAAGCATCTGAAGTAGGTTTATAACGATAGATAAAATCAGGGTCAAAAATATCGCATTGTACTTCTTTCCTCTTAACTTATCGATAAGAACACCTCCCCCTATTAATCCTAACATAAATCCACCCCCAAAAGAAAATAGAACGAGTAAGTTTGTCCATTTTATACCCGTCGTATCAATTACTATCAAGAAAATATTGCTTCCGATCAATAATTCGCAACATAAAAACAACAAGAGTAGAATATAAAATTGACGCTTTGAAATTTCTATGTCTTTACTTATTTCTTTATAAGCTTTTTTTAGGATTTCGATTAAAAAGTTTAATTTCTTCCTTTCCTCTTGTAATTTTTCCTTCTGGGACATATTTTATCTCATACCTATCTTCATTAAATTAGTTTGATAAGAAGATGTAGGAAATTAACTAATTTATATGATAGTTTTTTTAAAGCGTTTTAATTAGGGCCGATTTGTTTTAAAAAGGAGAATTTTACTTCACTGTTCAAATGAAACCATAGTAATTCAACCACGAAAAGAGGAAAATTAATTTTAGAAAAAACGAGGATATTTTGTTCTTATGTCTTCAATTGTTTTTAATAATACCGGCACGACATTCTCATTATGGTCGTAATCAAAGGATTGGGTCATCGTGGATATTATTTGGCTTGCGCTAATAATGTCTTCCTTAGATAGTTTATCCCTTTTTTGACCATACAATTCGTCTAACTCGTCAACATGCCATTTTAACTCGTTTTTCAAGGATTCTTCCAAGATTTTATCATAATCTGCGCTTAAGTTCATTCTTACACCTAAATAATGTATATATTCTTGAGTAACTTAAATTACAAATTGTTTAAAAATAAGAAGGGATTTTTAGTTTTTTCATATTGGTGAAACGAACTAAAATCCATTCGAAATTTTTAAAAGATAAAATCATAAATCTCTCATGTTTCACCTGTAATAATAAAGAATCCATTTGAAGATACTTAAACTTATATATATGATTTTGTTTGAATATAGTTGGAGCGTTCAGATTTTATAATCCATTTATGAGAGTTATTCTTTCATGTTATTGATTCAAATCGTAGAAGACGATTATCCAACAGCAATAATTCTCAAAAAATTGCTGGAAGCCCACGGACACAAGATTATTGGGCTTGCATTTAACGGAAAAATAGCATTAGATCAGTTTAAATCTCTTGAGATAAAACCTGACATAATTTTAATGGATTATCGAATGCCCATAAAAAACGGGCTCGAAACTTCCATCGAGATGCTCAAGATCGACGCCCACATTAACATCATTTTTATCAGCGCCGACGATACCATTAAAGACAAGATAATGGCGATTGGAGCTTTCGATCTAATTAAAAAACCGTTTGATTTTGATGAGATACTTGGTGTCATCAAAAAAATAAGAACACACGAACACTAAGAATTTTCACAAATGTTAATATTTAAAATTTGTTTTACTACCATTCTCGCACATAATAGGAAAAAGCCTTTATTTGTTAGTTTCTTGTAAATCAAGGCGTTCATACACGAGTTTCAACCGATTGGATGTTTCTTGTTTAACTTGATTATAAATGCTCTGGCCTGTCGAATCGATAGCAATAATCATAGGACCAAAATCCCTAACTTCAAAAAGCCAGAGCGCTTCGGGAGTTCCTAAATCAAGCCACTCAACTTGTTTAACCCGAGTAATTGTTTTAGCGGCTAAGACCGCCGCACCGCCCGTATATGCTGCATAGACGGCCCCATATTTAATCAATGCGTCAGTGGTATCCTTTCCCATACCACCCTTTCCAATAATCATTTTGATACCATATAAATCTATAAACAAAGGTTCGAGCATTTCCATGCGAGCGCTGGTAGTAGGTCCAGCCGCAACAACTTCCCATTCGTCTTTTTTTTTTTTTACAACGGGCCCACAATGGTAGAGAGCAAGGTTTTTTGTTTTAAAAGGAAATTTTTTTCCTTTTACTGCCCATTCAACTGCTCGTTTATGAGCTTCGTCTCGAGCGGTAAATAAAGCGCCCGTAAGGTATACAACATCCATAATCCTTAACTTACTTACATCGTCTTTAGAAAGAGGTGTTTTCAAATGGATTGTTGTCATTTTTATTGCACCTCGTGGGAAATATAATTTACTTTCCCATTATTTGAAATGTTAACAGAAGCCCTTCGAGCTGCCCAACATTGCACGGCTAATCCAACTGGAAACGAAGCAGGGTGCCTCATCGCTATATCCATGTGAACATCTAACGCTGTAGTATCTCCACCAAGACCCATGGGGCCTATACCCAAGCTATTTATAGCCTCGAGTAATTCAATTTCCAATGAAGCGATGTCTTTATTTTGGTGTCTTTGACCAAGAGGTCTTAAGAGCTGTTCTTTAGCCAATTTTAAACAAATATCGGCACCACCCCCGATGCCGATCCCAACAATTATAGGTGGACATGGCATTCCTCCCTTTTCGACAATGGAATCTAACACGAACTTTTTCATATCTCTCAATCCTTGACTTGGAGAGAGCATTCCTAACTTGCAGGCGTTTTCCGAGCCTCCACCTTTGGGTAGCACGGTTAATTCCAAATTAGACCCTTTTACAACTTTCCAATTAATCCAAGGAATATAGGCACCTATGTTGTCTCCTGAATTCTCCCGAGAGAGTGGATCAACAGCATTAGGTCTCAGGGGTATTTTTTCAGTGCTTTTTCTAACAGCACTCACAATTATTTGTTCTAATTCGTCAATAAGTGGGAATTTTGTTCCAACCGTGAGAAAAAAAATGAGAATCCCCGTATCCTGGCAAATTGGGGCAGAATTCATTCTTGCTAATCTTATATTTTCGAGAATCGTTTCTAACTGGCTTTTTGCAATTGGATTCGTCTCTTTCAGTAAAGCGCTCTCTAATCCCTCTATGACATCATGTGGTAACTCCGTTGTTGCTAACTGTAAGATATTTTCAATAATTTCTTCCAAATGAGTGGCACGCACGGGATTTCCCTCTAAAAATTTCCTATATTTTTCAAGATTCGAAGGAAAACTTGTATTGATTTAAATTTAGCTCCTGTTTCATAACGAGGATGTCTTGTTGTAGATTCTTGTTTATGGGTATGCCGATCTTTTTTCGTTCTATTTCTGCTATATATTCTTTTTCTCCAGCAGTATATATCTTTTCGGCTCTAGGCTCTTTCTTGGCGCTTCTCAAGTCCCTCATTATATTCCCGGCTGTTTTCTTAAAACTTTCTATCGGTAAAAATCCTTCAATGTTTATGGCCAAAAAGAAGTGTCCCACTTTCAACCTTTTCTGACCTTCCTCGACGATACCAATGGTGTCTCTCAAGTAAATACCGTCCTGCAGCGCAGCAGATAATAATTCTACCAAAGTAGCGTACCCATACCCCTTGTATCCCGAAGTGTCTTCACCACGTCCACCAAGTGGTAATAAGGCAGCTTTCTTTTTTCCCATATCTTCTAAAACCTTGTTGGGATCGGTTTCTGTCGTTCCATCGTCAGTTATGATTACTCCTTCAGGAAGAAGTTTATTGATTCGACTATATACCTCCACTTTACCTCTCTGAATTATAGAAGTCGCACAATCAAGTAAGAATGGGAATTCTTCATCTGTAGGAGCTCCAAATGTTAATGGATTGGTCCCTAACATTGGTTCGACTCCAAAAGTCGGAGGAATGGAGGGACGAGCGTTCGTAACAACCAAACCTATCATGCCCTCCTTAATGGCCATGAGCGAGTAATATCCAGCAATTCCAAAATGCGTGGAATTTCTGACAGCAACAGCACCCAATCCATATTTCTTAGCTTTATCTATGGCCATGCTCATCGCTTTATGAGCGATCACATGCCCCATACCGTTTCCACCGTCGAGAAGTGCTGTAGTTAGCCCATTATTCACTATCGTTATATTTGTTTCGACTTCATAAATTCCTTCCTTAATTCGGTCGTAATACATCTTACATCTTTGAATACCGTGGGACTCTATACCGCGGATATCAGAGGTAATTAAAACCTCTGCGATAATCTTGGCGTCGCTTTCGGGAACGCCACTACCAATGAAAACGTCTTTCATGAATTGTTCGAGGGTTCCCGCATCAATGTAAGCAATTTCGTCATTCATTGTTATTAATTCATGTTGTTCTTTCTTTGCTAGAAAACTATTATTTATTCGATATAAGGTTTCGGCATTGAAAATCTCATGAAGATTTTAAAAAAAATTTTTAAAAATATAACTTTAAAAAAAATTTCAATTTTAGTCCAAAGGCGTTTATAAAGCATCTTAATTGAAGTTAATTTAAGAGATTTGAAATAATTAAATACAAAAAATTGGAGAAAATTTGATGAAAAATCTTCAAAGAATAAAGAAAAACAAATTTTTTAAATTAATACTTATTATTGTTGTTTTAAATTTTGCTCTTTTCTCTTTAATTTTGCCGCATAACGATTCATTCAGCAATACGGTAATTATTCTGCAAAGCAATCCACCATATTCTCCGCAGAGTGCTTGTTATCATAAAATCCTCGATCCCTTCGAAATTGACGAGATGGGACCAAACGATTGGAAATGGGCAAAGGATAGTGGATTCTGCTATGGTCAAGGAACCTTTGATTGTCCATATGTTATCGAGTGGGCAATTATAGACGCAAATCAATCTGGTTCTTGTATCACGATAAAAAACTCGATTGCTCATTTTAAAATTCGAAATTGTAATTTTTCTGGCGTTAGAGAAAGATACTATCCATACGATTCTCGACGTTCCGCTTCAGCCATTGAACTGCAAAATGTTTCAAGCGGAAATATTGAATGCAATAATTTCAATAGCGATCCAACTTTAGAGTGGTGGCAAAATGGTGTTGGAATTTCCATGAGTCAAGCTTGCGAAAATAATCGAATTTCTAAAAATAACATAATTGCTTATTATGACGGTATAGAAATTAAAAATTGCTCGGGAAATATAATCTGCTACAATAAAATAAGCTCTAATTGGAGAAATGGAATTTACATGTATGACTGCGATAACAACTTTTTAAAAAATAATGATATCTTGGTCACGGATATGTATAGAGATTATTTCGGTCATGGAATATATTTAGAAAATAGTGAAAATAATGCAATAATTGAAAACAATATAAATGAAAACGATGGATACGGTTTGTTTCTTGAAAATAATTGTAATAATAATGTTATAAGTGAAAATCGTGTCAATAGCAATGTATTCGGAGGATTAAAGTTGAATTCAAATTGTCATAAAAATATCATTTCGAACAACGAGTTTAACAATAATCATGGTGTGGGAATAACTTGTTTATATAGATGCACTTCCAATAAAATAATTGGAAACGAGGTAAGTAACAATCGTGAAGGATTTTATATGCGCGATAAAAGCAACAAAAACCTATTATCACATAATAACATTACGAATAACGAATACAGGGGGATTTACTGGTATGATTCTGATAATATCAAATTATCTTCTAATTACATGATCAATAACGGCGAATACGCACTATATCTATTAGGCTGTGTTAACGCAACCGTGTCAGGAAATGTGGCAAATAATAATGACAAACGTGGGATATATTTATGGAACTGCGATAATGTAAATGTATCGGGAAACACGGCGAGCAATAATGGCATGCACGGAATTTATTTACTTGGCTGCGACAACTCAACCGTATCGGGAAATATGGCAAGCAATGATGCCCAATACGGAATAATGATATCAATGTGTTATAATGGCTTATTATATGATAACAAAATGTTTGAATGTGGTTTGTGCGTTGGAGGAAGTATCGAGGTTTATTCTTCTTATAAAATAAACACTTCAAATAAAGTAAACGAGAAACCGATTTATTATTATGTGAACAAGACCGGATTGAAATCCAATGATTTTTACAATGCGGGACAAATCATCTTGATTGAATGCAACGATAGTCAGATATCTCAAATAAACGCATCTAATACATCTATAGGCATTACATTATGGGGTTGTTCTAATATTAAAATATTGGAGTGTATTTTAAATAAGAATCGATTTTATGGAATTAAAGTGCTTGATTCTTCTAGCAATATGATAATTGGAAATATAATGGAAGACAATCGTGAAGATGGAATTCAATTGCAAAATTCTCCTGGAAATATATTGAGAAATAATAAAATATGGAATGGTGGTTTAGAAATTTATCAATGGGAGCCGCTGGATAATTTACGATCGAATATAATTGATGTTTCCAATCAAGTAAACGAAAAACCATTATATTACTATGTTGATAAAATAAATTTGGAGCCCACTGCTTTTCAGAACGCTGGACAGATATTCTTGATTAATTGCAATAAATGTGAAGTGTCTGGAATAAATACATTTAATACATCAACAGGTATCTTTATGTCCGCTAGTTCCAATAATAATATTCACGACAATGCTTTAAATTATCATCGAATCTCTGGATTAATCTTATACAATAGTTCAAATAATAATATTTCACACAATATTATCACAAATAATACGAAAACGGGAATAAATATGATATCTTATTCAAGCAATAATCTTGTGTTTAATAACATGATAAGTAATAATGGCGATAGAGGGGTTTATATTTATTATGAATGCTTGAATAATGTTATTCTCAGGAATTATATCATGCATAATCAAAACGAGGGCATTTATTTGAGCAGTTGTAAAAGCAATTCGCTTTTACAAAATAAAATTGCGTATAACAAAAGGGATGGAATCCAAATTTCAGCAAACGCCAATAATTTTTTAGAAAATAATGTTAGCTTTAACGGTAATAACGGAATGAATTTTGAATATGGTGAAAATAACAAATTCATTAGAAACACTGTAAATGACAATATTTTGAGCGGAATTAGTTTATATTATAGCAATAATAATTATGTATCAGAAAACAAGATAAGCAACAATTCAAACGGGATCCAAATTTATTATCAATCTGCTAATAATATTATTTCAAAAAACGATGTTTACTCAAATAAACATAGTGGAATTTACCTCTCGAACAATGCATGTAATACGACCGTTATTGGAAATACTATAAGATTTAATTCGCATTCTGGTATATATCTTACAAATGTGATTGATAGCGTTTTTTTAAAAAATACCGTTAATAACAATTCTGGATATGGATTCTATGTAAATTGGTTTTCTATGAAGAATAATTTCTCTGATAACGAGGTAAAATATAATAATTTTGATGGAATCCTAATAGGCGATCAAAATAGTAATAATAATACTTATTTAAGAAATATTATCATGGGTAATATGAGAAATGGAATATACATTAATGGTTATGCTTATTACAATCAAATTGAACAAAATATGATCTGTGAAAATCAAGAAAATGGCATTTTTATCTATAATGGAAGGGAAAATTCCATTTTAAGTAACACAATAAAAAAAAACAAGAATCATGGAATAATTATAATCGGTAATAGCTACAAAAATGTTATGTTCCTCAATATATTCGTTGAAAACAGAGTTAATGCGGTCGATAACGGATCTTTCGATCAATGGAATGATGAACCCTTAGTAAATTTTTGGGATAATGGGAGTATGGGAAACTTTTGGGACGATTATGAAGGTATCGATAACAACGGAGATGGAATTGGAGACACGCCTTATCAAATCAAGGGGTCTGTAGGATCTCGAGACATGTGCCCATTAATGGATGAAAAATCAGAAATGGTCGTGGACTTTATCGTAAACGCAACCGATGTCTTTTCAGGTCAATGGATACAATTTTCTTTTACAGGCTTTATAGTCGGTTCCAATATATCCTTTAATTGGGAATTCGGAGATGGAACCATTTCAAATGAAAAAAATCCAACACATCAATTTATGACTCCAGGAAATTTTGTTGTGAAATTAAGTATAATTGACGCTTGGAATAAAGTATATTCCAAAGAGTCCATCGTTGTTGTCATTGAATTGTCCAGGTCTGATAGTTATAATAATGATACATTTAAAACAACCACTCCAAATGGTCTCATTGCCTTAATTGTGAGTTTGCTGGCAATGGTGGGCATTATTTCTACGGTTCAGATCGTAAATAAAAGAAAATAAATATTCTCCTTTACATTCTACCATTATTTTTTTAATACTGCACTTTTTCACCATATCACTTTATAAAGAAAAAGTTAATAAAGTAAAGTAAGAATTCAATTCAATTATCAAGATTAATTCAAAATTCTCTATGATTAGTTTAAATAAAGCTGATAATTGAGTTAATTATACAATCTACTAAAAGAAGTGAATTTTTCAAATGAAAAACAGTCTAGGCACAAGCAACAGAGTACTAGAGATCAAAATAGCTTTTAGATCTCTTTTAAAAAGACCTATTAGGAGCATATTTACAATCTTATCGGTTGTTCTTGGAGTTAGCATTTTTTTCGCCGTTAACATTGCAATGGACTCAATTGAACAATCAATTATCGTCCATTTAGATGAAGAACTATTTGGTTATGTGAATCAATGGATTTATTTGTTGAAGGGCGTTTTTACGATGCTATCAACAATGTCGTTATTTATTTGCGTGATTATCATAAAAAATTTGATGGAGATGACGAAAGAAGACCAATTATACGAGTTAGGCTTACTAAGAACGGTTGGATGCTCGAAGCGCGGGATTTTTATGGTTTTTTTCTATCAAGTAATGATTATTTCCGTTGTAGGCATGATTTTAGGGCTCTTAACTGGTTACCTGATGTCTTTCTTATTGCTCGATCCATTTAAAGAAATGCTTAGCTCCTTTGCCTCCATTACAACGGAATACGAAATTCAGTTACATATTAGCGTACAGACCGTAATTATAGGAACTCTAGCGGGTCTCCTTGTCCCTCTCATATTTGGTACGATACCTGCTATTGCGGCAGGAAGGTCTCAAATAATAGCCACCCTCAATTCCAAAGTTAACGATAAAAGCAAGATATCAAAGTCGCTCAAATTTATAGCTTTTCAAGTCATCCTTTCTTTAATTTTAATAGGATTGGGGATCTACTTGATACTCTTTAGTTTTAATAGTTTATTATCGTTTCAAATTAATCCCACCAACGAAGCCAATATTGCTGTGATATTTATCCTGATATCCTCTTTGATTTTCATTTTAGGATGCACTACATTGGGAGCATTGATTCTTCCATATTTAACACTAGCGCTTTCTTACATTTTTAAACCTTTAATCGGAAAGATGAGAGTTATCAGCTATAGAAATCTAATTAGAAATTCGCGAAGGACAAAGAATACATTCTTGATGATTACCATCAGCATTTCGTTTCTTATAGCCGTAAATATTGCAATTCATTCCATCAAAGCGGGAATCGTCCCAGGTGCTCGCATGCGGTTTGGTGGCGATATTATTCTTTCAAATGGAAATTGGACTCACCACCAATCGACCATTCCAATCGATACAGCCGAGTTAATAGCTGAAATTGATGATGTGGAAGAGGTTTGTGCGTATAAAAACTCTCTTTCTTGGAATGGTTTTACAATGTGTGATGGATTTGGAATCAATTACCAAAAAGAACGTTTTGGATTGTTAGTCATCAACACGAGTAGTTACACAAAGATGCATTCGTCTTCGATATATTCATATCAGGATTCGAAAAACTTTTTTGATTTCATCCATCAACTAGATGATATTGGATCGGTGATTTTACAAGATGGGCTTTTAGAAACTATCGGAAAAAAGAAGGGAGATCTAATAAACGTGACTACAGCATATACAAACGATATTTTTCCTACAATTAGCTCAAACTTGGAAGTCGTTGGAGTGTTTAATATCCTCCCTGCTGTATGGAGCAGTTGGTATCAATACGAGATCGAACATTATACTGCGATAATTTCTTGGAAAACATATTTCGCTCTGACGGGATCAAATTACAGCACATCAACCGGTAATTTTTGGGTACAATGCGACGATCCTTATAATGCAGATATAGTTAAAAACGACATCAAGAATTTATATCAAGCATTAGGTCCCCCATGGAATAGCCCTTACATCGATTTTAGAAACCCTTGGATAGTAACGACCATATCGGAAGACATCTCGATAACTCGTGAAATCGTAAATGTTGTACTCATTATAATCATATCCATCTTATTGATGGCGTTAGTGGTTTCAATGTTAGGGTTTCTCATATCAATGGAGATGAGCGTAAATAAGAGAAGATCAGAATTAGGGATATTAAGATCCATTGGTTTTTCTAAAAAGCAAATAATTCGAATGATATTTGGTGAAACGGCTATAATTACTATAGCGTCTCTCATTGCAGGTATTTTAATTGGTTTGATAACGGGTTTCCTTATTTCAAGGGTTCCGTTCTTGGCATATTTACCCTTGATTTTTACGATAAATTGGATTGATATCGCATTATTAACAATTATTACCGCTTTTTTAGGAATTGTGGCTTCTATTATTCCAGCCTTCAAGACAACAAAATTAAATGTAATGGAATCAATTAATAAAAGGAGGGTATAAGAAAAAAATGAAAGAACTAACTATTAAAAAGAACGAAATTCTTGTTTTAAAAGACATTTACAAGACATACAATCTTGGAAAAACTAATGTAAACGCCTTGAACGGAATTTCATTATCGATAAAGAAAGGCGAGTTCGTATCAATCATGGGTCCATCTGGATCGGGGAAAACCACGTTATTAAATATAATGGGATCGCTGGATCACCCCACGAATGGCAAGGTTTATGTCAACGGTAAAGATACATCAAAGATGGACGACTCCGAATTGACACGGTTAAGGCGACATGAAATTGGATTCATATTTCAATTTTTTAACCTCATTCCTGTTCTTACAAGCTATGAAAACATTGAACTTCCCTTAATAGTTATAGGAATGGAAAAAGATCAGAGAAAGAAACGAGTATTAGAATTATTAGAAAGAATGGAAATAGAACATCGAGCAGGGCATAAACCTGACGAACTTTCTGGAGGAGAAAGACAAAGAGTCGCCATAGCTCGAGCTCTTGCAAATCGCCCAAGTATTATTTTAGCCGATGAAATTACTGGAGATCTTGACTCTAAAACGGGAGAAAAAATCATCGATTTGATTATCGAATTAAATCGTTCTGAAAATCAATCTTTCGTCATAATTACGCACGATCTTAAAGTTGCTGAAAGCACTTCGCTCATATATAATATTGAAGATGGAAAATTAATTTAAAAATAAATCTTTCTTTCTTTTTTTTTCTTTTATTAATAATACATATTTAAACAATTATATACTACTTATTTTCTCAAAAATGAAAATAATAATTTTGATCTTACAGAGGATAAAATAGATAATTTATTTGAAACTCTTCCTGATGTAATCTGCTATTTGGAGTCTCTCAGAGAGTTGAGATGTTCCGACAATAAAATCAAGTCGTTACCTGGCTTCTTTTCTAAATTAAGCAAACTAAATTATTTTATAGCGAACAATAATTGCTTGACCGAATTTCCCGATGTCTTGCTGGATTTACCAATATTACGGTCGTTGGAACTTTCAGGCAATCAAATCAAAAAATTTCCAAAGCGAGTAGGCAAGGGCAAGCATGTTGGCAAGGGAATTTACGAATGAATGTTATTGGTTTTTATTGAAAATTATTTAGTTTTTATTTTCTTATGATTGAAATATGGTTTAAAGACCTGATGATGAATTTATTTTGTATTTATCAACAGGATTGATATGACAAACAAGCAGATTGAAACGATAAGGGCAATGGTAGGCGTCTCGCTTAAAAGAAAAAAAGCAAGAACCGTCGCAAAAATCGGCTTCAGGAACGCAAGCGACATTCCCCTCGACACCTCGACGTGTTTTAATACTAAAAAGAGCAAGAAAAGCCCGAATCCCGTCGATATAACCCCTAAAAATAAAACTAAGGGCCATTCATTGAAGTCCATTACGAAGATTTCGGCTCGCTCGGGCGTGAACAGCAGGATCACGAACACGGGAAGGGCGGCGAAAAAGCTCGACACCCCGGTAAACTTCAAGGCCACGTTCGTCGTTCCGCTCTCGTTGAGCTGGACGCTCTTTCCGAGTACCGAGTAAAAACCACATGTTATCAAGCAGACGAGGATAAAGGTGGTTGACAATGTGGATTAGATTATTCACTTTAGGAATAAACATCTTAAATTGAGGATGTAAAACTCTATCTAAATATTAGGGAAGTTCTCGTGATTTTAAAAAATTATTGCGCAATCAGCGAAATTAAAGATGGTAGATTAACCGATTGGTTTAAATGCGTTGGTTTTTATACATTTAGTAGGTGATTTACATTTCAAAAATAGATCAAATCGTGAAGGAATTGACAAAATTTCCGGATAATGTTTTGGACGAAATTTTTGATTACATTCTATTTTTAAAGGGAAAACTAGTCCGTGGTAGCCTGGAAATGGCAATATTGAGCGAATCGAGCTTGGAAAAAGATTGGACCCGCCCTGAAGAGGACGAAGCATGGCACGATTTATAAAGGGCGACGTGGTCGTCGTAACCTTTCCTTTTTCCGATCTTTCCAACGCGAAGCGTCGACCTGCGCTTGTGATTGCGAATTTGATTGGAAACGACCTCATTTTATGCCAAATTACAAGTAAGGATGTCAGCGATACATACGCTATTGCTTTAAATGAAACCGATTTTAAGACTGGTTCCTTGAATAAACCGAGTAACATTAGGCCGAATAGGATTTTTACGGCAGATAGTCGAATTATTCTCTATCAAGTAGGTAAGGTACTGGATGCTAAAATAAAGGAGGTAACTGGAAAGATAATTCAAATCGTACAAGCTTGAAATAAATCCTCTTTTTTAACGATGTATCAAATTATTCCATGCTCATCCAAAAACAAAACCCTAAAGCGTAATGAATCTTGTTTTAAGTTTTTAATGTAGATCTGAGAGTATCTAGCAAATTAACGCGTGATGGAAGAAATAAAAGCAACTACCACGTCGTTAGGTCTTTCAAGAAGGACCAAGGCGGGTCTCCTCTTGGTACTCGTCAGGTTCGTGAATGGAAACGGTAATAGTACGATTGTGCCCTTCATTTGTATCTCTTTATCAAGTCTAAGTCCGTGTATAAATCGGGCTCGTTTTCAAGAAAGCTCTTTAAAGAGCGTTCGGAAAGCTCGTGCAACTCTTCCTTGCTAATAGGCCCTTCGTCCGATTCTAATCCCTTCACGAATTTTTTAATAGCGGCCCTTGCAATGGACGGCCAGTTAACTTCGGGATGTTCTTCCATCTTCCTTGCCAACTCTTCTGGAAGATCAATTTTTAGTTCCGTCATCTTGTTTCACGTTTTATATGGAAATAATTGAATTTATTCTTTTTGCACGAATCCTTTGAGATTTTTCCGGAAAAGAACCTCTTTACCTCGATTTTAAAATAGTAAGGAGATGTCGCTCCAGGAGACCGCGAGCAACGCCCCGCAAGGCGTCAAGACGATGCTCTCGGGAAACGCCGACACGCAATCGCAATCTCGCGCTCCAGTGGCAGAAGCGTTTAACAACGCGTACGCCTAGCACCAGGAAACTATGGAACAAGCAAATCGCGATACTGTAATAAATTCAATTCAAGACCCAAAAACTTGTGCATTGATAGACGAATTAATGAATTCCGATTTCGATTCTATTGACACAACGCTCTTTGCGAATTTGAAAAAAACCAATCTGAAGTTGACGAACGCAAACGCGCTTCAACGCAATAACAAGATAGAAAACCTAATTAGGGACCTGACACGAAGCTCAATCAAGACCGCCTTGAGCCCCGTGTTCTGCCGTTCTTTCAGGATGATCTACGAATAAGTGGCGATCCAAGCGGGATAGGTCGTGTAAATGGTTGCTCCTATGTTGGCTTGCGTGTTTTCGATGCCAACAAAATAGACGATGTTCGAAAGGCCCCATGCGCACGAGCTTCCCAAGAGCAAGAGCGCCCAATTGTTTTTTATCATTGGAAACACGCCCTTCAAGTCCTTCATGAACAGTAATACGACGAGCAAAGAGCTATTACTATACGGCTTGAACATCAAGACCCTGCCCGAATCCATCGATAACATGAAATCGCTCAAGATACTCTATTTAAACGACAACTACCTCTTGAATTCGCTTCCCGAGTCTATTAGTAAGTTAACATCGCTCCGAGAATTAAATGTAGCAAATAATCAACTTGAATTTCTCCCAGAATCGGTAGGTGAACTTATATGGCTCGAAACATTAGATTTACGCAATAATCACTTAACAACACTCCCTGAGCCCTTACTTGATATGGATTTATTACAGGAAATAACAATTGAAGGAAACAAATTTAATTCCAATGGAGAACGTGTTTTACTGCAGTTACAAAAGAATGGAGTTAGGGGTTATTGGAAACAATTTCATTGATTACAATAGTCATAATTTTTATCGTGTTTGGATTTTTTATTAACCACTTGTTAATAAATCCGTCCCTTCCAAAAGTTCACTCAAGATTCTCGGATTTAAACATGTTTATTTTAATATTTAACAACAATTCTTCGTCAAATCCTGTTTTTGAAACTTTGCTAGTCACGAAATCCGCCAAACCCATTTAAATAGGATTTTTCATTCATTGGCTTAGGAAATAAGAGATTGCGTTTTCATGGGAATTTTTAATCCATTTCATCCAAGATAAACTAAAATTGCAAATTATTAATTATTGATCGTGATCTTAACTCAAAAGATTGCATTTAATTCATTTAACAATTTACATTATTTATAAAAAGCAGTAAAACGCGAGTTTAAATTAATAGATTCGTAGTTATTGTCCTCATTTAATTCACACAATATACACGCACTGCTATAGAGTTGAAAAAATAAATGATATGTGTTATCAAGCAGGTCAAGAAAAAGAAAACCCTAATAAGTCTCCTCGTGATTATAATGGGATTGTTGTTTATTTCAACGAGTAAAAATTATCTGTCCACATGCAATTTAATGCAAGAGGAGAATTTTTCAACCAAGATAATTACAGCTAATCCACCAAGCGTGAATATCACAAACATACACGAGGGTGACCAGTTTGAAGCGCCATATCCCGTCATAATTAACGTGACTATCGAAGACGACGATACGAGCGTTTCTGAAGCGAAAGCGTTAATAAATAGCCCTTCAATGTCGCTAAACTTTACCATGGAAGAAAGCATGGGAACATGGTCTGCCTCGTGGGACAACATCAGCAAATACGAATTAGGAACATATACAATCACCATCTGGGCCTCTGACGAAAACGATGAGATAAACCAAACCCAGTCTGTCAATATCGAACTAATTGACACGACTAACCCGTATTCAAACGACCTGACTCTTGAGGAACCGTTTAGAACTTTTTCTTATGATCTTGACTGGATTCTTTACGATAATTACGAAGCAGGAGGTGAATATAGAGTTTGGTGTAGCGATTTCCAGGGAAGCACCTCAATGGTAAGAGATTGGACGCCTTGGTCAAATGGAACTAATTTAAGGGTCGAAATTGACACAGCAATCCCTGGAATTTTCAATTACTCGATTGAATATCGCGACGGTGCGAATTTATACGGAATATCAGATTCAGTCATCGTTAACGTTTCTGAATACATTTATCTTTCTTCTGATTATAATCCCACTATAATCGATCTCAGCACGGAGTCGGGAATCTCACTAATAGTTAACGTGAGTTCAGACGCAGTCCTGAAAATAGACGAACAATCCGATCCTTTTTCACACATAAGTAAAGTTAATAACGGTGATAATTTCGTACGATACTATCATATTAGGATATTTAATTGGACTCGCGAAGAAACCAGCGAAATGCTCGAAAGTGCTGTCGTGAGGTTTTATTACGAACCAAATCAAATAAAAATGCTCGATAATTTGCGAGTCTATCGTTTTGATGGGATCGACGATATGTGGACAAATATCGACTACGAAATAAATATTGCCGGTAATTACGTGGAATTCACGACAACCGATTTTCCATATTTTGCCTTTTTCGAACTCGAAGAAACGAGCGTGGGAATCAACCCTTTCGGTTCAATTGATCCATTTTCATTTTTAATCGTTGTCTTATTAAGCACGGTAGGAATATCAGCAGTATCGAGTTATGTGATTATTTCGAGAAAAAACAAGAAAAAAGGGACCACGAGCGATCTCAAGCGAAAAAAGTATTTAAAATCCACGCAAAGCCAAATCCTCAAGGCAGCAACCACGATCAAAAAGAAAAAAGTTAGTGCAATAAAAGCACCCTTGAAGGAACCAAGTTTAACTGAAGTTAAAACAACAACTAAGGAAGTAATCGTCCAAGAAAGAGCAGATATTTGCCAAGTGCATCGCGGTCCCATAAAAGGACTTATCTTTTCTTGTCCCAAGTGTAGTTGCAAATATTGCGTCGAATGTGCATTGAACTTGGAAGAAAAAAACGAGGGGTGTTGGTCCTGCAACGAGCCTCTGGAAGTAAAAAAGAGCCTCCCCATATTAAAAGAGGTTCCACGTGGAGAGCTAAGCGTTCAGGACGTCTTAAACGCAAGCATTGACGATACCATTCCAAAAAAGGCGAGCTTTATAGATATATTACCTACCATAGAATCGTCTCTCACCGTTGTTTCAAAGGATTTCCTTGAAAGGATTGACCAAATACCTTGGCGAGACGATCTCGAAAAGGAAAGCTTTATCAAGGAGATGCTCTCTTATACCCCAGAAGAGCAAGAAGACTTTATTAACGAAATGCTAGGAGATACACTAGATTTAACTCAAGGACGCGAGACGGGTGAATAACGAGATTGTCGAAGGTGATTCTTGACCAGGAGCAATTTGTTTACGAAATCGTTCGAGATTACGTGAATAACAATAGGGCGTTTGAAATTAGAAAAATCTTGCCAATCGCAATGTCGCAATTCGCCAAGAATTCGATCGATATTAACCAAAACGGAATTGAGAAAATTCTTCTTGCGCTTGTCAAAAAAAGGCTCATTGTTGAGGGATCAACCTTAATAAGAAGCGAAATTTTAGAAAACGAAACTCGCCAAGAGATTTATAGCTATATCTGCGATAATCCAGGAAAATACATTACTCAATTAGAAAACGAGCTAGATTTAGGCCGACACTCGGTTGTTTGGCACCTTAAAACCTTGCTTAATTTTAATTTTATCGAAAAACAGGAGTTCGATAACCACGAGTTGTATTACAAGTCGGGTCTTGATTTTTCGTTTGTGAAGATCAATTATTTAACCTTTAAAAATGGAAAGATCTTGAATTATCTCAGAGAAAACAACATCGGTCTCTCAAAAACTCGATTATCGAGAGACCTTAACATGAGCATGACCACAATGGACAAGAACCTCAAATATTTGATTGAAAACGACATTGTTCGTATGGAATATATTGATAATACTTACCTTTATTTCTTGAACAACAAGACTTTTTCGGACAAGAATTAATTTTGTCAAAATTACACATTTCCGTTAAAAATCGGAAACTGGACATTACCTTTTATCTTTCTTGAGTAATGTGCAATAATATTTGAAATTACTTGAATTTTATATAGTCAATTTCAATTCTTAATTTCAACTCATTCTATTTTATCATTTTTCATTATCACATCTTTTTATCGGATTGAACGAAATCACATCATTTAAAATGCGTTCTAGAAAGCATTGTTTCAATTCTTTACAAAACAAGGGTTTTGAGAGTTATATAGTCACGAAATCCGCCAAAGCCTTTTTTATAGGACTGTGGTCTTTGAATATTTACTATTACATTAAATCATATAAAAATATAGGTGAAAAAATGACAAGTAGAAAAGGAATGGCTTTATCTGTCATGACAATAATTATTGCCTGCTCAGGAACTGTTTTAGGTGCGTACGCTGTTTTATCTCTCGGAGTAATAGAAGGGGATTCAGGAGAAAGTGGCACTCAAGGAAACTATCCCGCCATTTATTGCGCCTCTGGGGCAGAGGTACAGGAAGCTATCGATTCAATTGGTTTAACTAAAGGATTAATCGTGATTACTCAAGATTTCTCAGTTAGCGAGCCAATTAATATTGATGGCGGAGGGGAGTACATCATCCAAGGAGCAGAAATGGCGTTAATAACAATAGATGGCGATTTTAGCGCATTTAACATATCCCGAGCATTATCGTGCGTTATCAAGCAATTAACCCTTGATGGGTCAGCAATAACTTCAGATGATGTCCCGATGATAAGTGTCAATGAACGCGATAACAATCCCGTGCACATTGAAAACATTCAATTTATTGGAGGCGTGAGTAATGACGAAGCTCGTGGTGTTTATGTTAATAGCGACCATGTTTGGGTAGAAGACTCCTCCTTTGCAAACCTTTATCAAGGAATATGCAGTGAGGATGCTTATTATTGTCACATCCTTGATAATTATTTCAACGAGATTAAATATAGCGCAATTTTTGGTACGGGTTTTAGCAGAAATGTTTTGCAAGGGAACATAATGTTTAATGTTAGACGTGGAATTCGCTTATATGACTACTCTAACAGCAATTCTATTATAAGTAACATAATTCGGAATTTTACTCAATATGGAGTGTTAATTTCGTATTGTTATTTGAATTCAATAGTTGGAAATTCGTTAAATAATGATTTGGGAAAACTTGAAAGCAATAAATACGGGATATATATTGGTAATTCTGAAAAAACCGCGATTACTGGAAATACTGTTAATTATGTACAAGCGGACGCTCCCGGAACGGGCTATGGATTTTACATGCTAGATTCTGACTATAATACCGTGGTTGGCAATGTCTTTACTCTTAATGATGTACCATTGTATAACGCTAGTTCTTATTACAATGAAATTGATCTCAATGTAATTTCTTAATTTTTTTATTATACTACCACTTTTTTTTTATTTCTAATTATATGGTCGCTGAAACCGCCAAAACTATTTAAATTGGAATGAAATTTAACAATAAATCTTCTTTAATGCATTTTGTATTAAGTATCGTTCTGAATTTCCACAAAAAGGACCTTTTCAAATTTGATTAGTCTATTTTTTCACCAGATCCCTTTAAATTGCTAATCAAGTAATTGAAGTATAAAATTTAAAAAAATTAACATGAAAAAGGTGATGATAAAATAGTAACTTGTAGAGAATGCAGTAATGAGGCTAACATAGTGTGCATAAGGTGTAATGAGGCGGTATGCAGGGTCCATGCTACTCCAGTAAGGGCAAGTTTTATGTGCATGCGATGTTTAAAAAGGCGATTTGGATTATATGGCATTATTATTGCAATGATACCAATTATAGTAGTTATAATAGCTATTTTTGTGCTTATACCATTATAAATATAGTTTAATAAACTTTTTAAATTGAAATCTTCACGAAAAGGTGATTACATCATATAAGGAGCGGGAATGATTACAATTTCAATTGGAGAGGATTTGAGACAACAATATTTACACCTAAACTTTTTTTTTCTTTCAACATAATTTCTCAAAAATAGTGCTTATTTTTTTTTCTTTTTAAACGATCGATCTTCATAATTGGGATCATTGGAATTACTGGATTAATTTCAATACTCCGCAGAAAACATCTACAAAAATAAGTTATTTTTTCCTAATTTTTTTTTATTTTTTAGTAATTGGTTATTACTTAAATATAATCCTTCGAGTGATGATAAATTACAAATGGATTGTGGAAGAGTTGTTAATTGATTATCCATTATTCTTAACTCTTTAAGAGAGGATAGGTTTCTAATTGATTCGGGAAGATTCGTTAATTTATTCTCGTTCAAATCTAAATATTGTAGTGATTTTAAATTACCGAATGATTCAGGAAGTGATGTTAAATTATTCTTTTCTAAATTCAAATCATAGAGAGATGATAAATAACAAAGAAATTCGGGAACAATAGTTAATTGATTATCTGTTAGATTTAAAATCTTGAGCGAATTAAGTTGCTTTAATGTCTCAGGAAATATCTCCAATTTATTTCTATCTAAATCGATTCTACAAAGTGATGTTAAGTTTCTTAAGGATTTTGGTAGGTTTGTTAATTTATTTTCGCATAAATATAATTCTAAAAGTGAGGTAATTTTACAGATGGATTCGGGAAGAACAGAGAACTTGTTCTTGCTTAAATCCAAGTATTCGAGCGCTGTGAGGTTAGAAAAGGAATGTGGAAGAGTTGTTAATTGATTAATTCGTTAGAAAGACGTGATATTTGCAAGAATGAAGTGTCATTACTATTAAACGAAATGACATTCGTTTTAGTAAAAAAAGAAATAAAAAAAATAGGAGTTAAAGATATGTTCTATCCCCTAGCGAATAGAATGATTCCCAATACATTGGAAGATCGTCATACTTTGATAGCATTTCTTGAGGTGCCCACCTCCAAGCGTTTTCCGCTGACATATCGTTGTTGTCTCGAGCGTAAACAAACGCTTCTTTCATGGAAATCATGTGATTCTGCCACACATCCGGACTATTTCCCGTGAATCGCCCTGGCTCGTATTCTGCCGAGAGATCCCTTAGCGAAGTGGGACTTAGGGGCTTTAGCGCGTCAATAAGGCGTTGAGAGAATCCTCTATCGTTCCATGTATGACCGTCCCTGTTATCCTGACTAGTCATGACTATTATTCTCTTTTCTGGATCGTCCGCCAAGTCGTTCAGATTAGGCCTGTCATCAGAGTCGCCTGGAAGTGGTTCCAGACCAGTACTGGGGCCCAAAACGCTCCCACCTTGATCTTGCACGATCGATGGATCGAGAAATCCCCCTGAATGGCAGCAATCAATGCAAAACGTGAGTTGTGCGCAAGAGTACTCCGAAAATAGCGTATAAAGCTCGAAATCGTATAAATATCCTCCTTCCATGAGGGAAAATCCCGAGCACTGTATTCCAGGTCCACCATGCCCACTATAATAGAAAAAGACCGAATCGTCTGAAGTAACCACTTGGCTCAACATTGCGAGGGCCCAAATGACGGTGTTTCTGCTTGAAGGACCATCGATCATGTCGCGATGCGTTTCAATGGACTCCTCACTAATGTATTGCAACTGGTCATCCCTTATGAATTCACCAGTAGGTGGTCCTCCATCTCCGTAGAGCACGATGACGTTCTCCTTTTTATAACCATAGTCCTCTATTAACAAGTCGTACATGTCGCATAAATCAAGCCAAAACCACGCTAAATCGGGATTTCCCCCTAATAGAACGGCGTATCTCTCGTTGGGATAGATAGATTCCTGCCATCCACCTTCAAAATTGGCGATTACCTCGTACCCGTCGTACATTCCATCAAAGTCCGTGTCTGGAAAAAGCGGGTTGGTGCAAAAGAAGTATTCTTGCTCGCCAACCAATCCGTCGCGATCGAAATCGCTAGCCCGAAACTCTGGATAGGTTAATGCAATGCTTGCCAAGTACCACCAATCAGAAATTTGGGGATACAAAAAAGGAATCTCCCACCACGTGAGGGAAGGGCTCAATACGGGCTCGTCTTCTATAATTTCAGTCTGATTGGTTTGAATGGGCCTCATTGAAACGACCGTCCCGCACGCTATTGCCGCGATCAACACGGCGCTCACGAGAGCGATCTTTACTTTCTTGTTTTTTCGCAATAAATTCACTTTTAAATTCACCAAAACTCGGTCAACTCTTGGTTTTACAAAAAGCAAAACCAAGAGTTGACGCTTGTTAGGTTAATCGAAAAGGGGATCCTATATAAATGGGTTTGGCGGTTTTCGTGACCATATCATTCTCAAAACCTTTGTTTTGTAAAGAATTGAAACCAACCTTTAAATCACGCAACTTAAATGAAGGGATATTGTTCAATTCGTTAGAAAGACGTGATATTTGCAAGAATGAAGTGTCATTACTATTAAA
>JAFGGO010000004.1 GCA_016930515.1 Promethearchaeota archaeon
GAGCGTTAAATTCTTGGTTGTCCGTGATGGCGTCGTGGTCGATGCTCGCTGTTGTAACACCACCTCCACCAATAGAATGTTTTGCCTTGTAGTACATTCCTATCAAGGCAATTTAAAAAGAAGATCGGGTAATCGTATATATGTGATTGCATTTCGATAAGAATAATCGAGGAGTTTTTATACGCTGGAGCAAATTTATTTATACATTTTTCTATTATATAATTAGAAATGACACAAAAAATTAACATAAAATTGCCTCACGATCTTCTCGAACTTACTGGTCTTACTTCTAAACGCTTGGAAGAAAAGAGCCTTCTAATTTGGATTTTAGAACTCTATTCGGAAGGAAAAATTACCCTTTCAAAAGCAGCTAACTTGGTTAATATGAAAGTAGATGATTTTTTATTGGAATTTCGGAAAAGACATCTCAAGCACATGGGAGGTCCAGAAACTGTCGAGGAACTTAAAGACGACTTTAATACCATTCAAGAATTAACCGAAGACTAAGCAAGCCAATGATAATTCTCGATAATAGCGTTCTGAGCGCTTTTACTCGTCTTGGACTTCTCGATTCTTTAAAACATCTATTTTCTACCGCCATTATTTCACGAGATATCCTGAGCGAATATTCGCAGAAATGGAGGGACGCTATTCCCGAATGGATTCAAGTCGTGCAATCTGACCGTAAAATTTTCTTATCCAATGTTCCCTCCTCAATGAGCTTAGCGGATGCTAGCGTGGTAAAATTAGCATTAAGATTACAAAAACCCATTGCTTCGGACGATAGACCTTTAAGAAATTACGCAAAAATGCTTGGAATCTCGGTTACTGGCTCTTTAGGGCTTTTAAACCTGTTATTTAAGAAAAAAATAATCCCAACCAGAGAAAAATATCTTTATTATTTGAATTTACTTCAAGAAGACGTATATATATCAGAAGAACACTTGAGATGGGCATTGGAAGAATAAAATAATACTATTAGATTAAAATTCCTGCGTTTTCTGGCGCACGATCTTTCGCCGCTCGACGATCCCTACCTTGTTTTTCCGCAGCAGGTCCTCGAACTTTTCGGTAAACTCCTCGAGCGTTAAATTCTTGGTTGTCCGTGATGGCGTCGTGGTCGATGCTCGCTGTTGTAATATCATCTGAACCATTGTGTAGTAAGACCTTGTAGTAGCGTTTTATCAAGGCCAATTACAATTGCCATTTAGAATAAATCCTCTGGAAAACTATATTTACATGCAGCACTTAACCAACAACATCAAATTCAATGATTTTAAAGAGCAATCTTTATTTCATGAATTAATCTAGATGTTGCTGTTTCAAGAATGATTTAACTTCTTGTCTAAAATTCGATTGATTTGGATTTAAAACAGGAATGGACTCAAATTTTTCAAAATCTTTATCAAAAGTGATAAAAACAGACGCTTTACTTTGGATTGCCGTTATTACATGTATGGCGTCTGCAGCATAGAGGTTGCGTTCAAAAATAATTGGACGAGCAGCCACGATGAAAGCCATTTTTACAGGAACCAAGATTATTTGTTTTTTTTGAGAATATTCCCCTATCTCGCTTAAAAATAAATTCAATGCAATTTGTGCATCTTTTTCTTCGATTCTATCGAGATTTACTTGTTTTTTAAATGCGCGAAACATCTCCACTATTGTCCACTCCGAAGTTAATCCTTGAAATTCTGATGACAATTGATTAAGAATCCAATCCGCTTCAATTCTGTCTTCAATGGGGCAATACGCGTTATAAAATACATTTGTATCTAGATACATCACCATTATTCTTCCTCGCGTACTGATCTTATCGCCTCAACACCACTTTGGAGGGGCTTTTTTTGTCTTTTTTCAAGAAAATCCCATAATTGTTCTCTTGATAGAATCCCAAGTTGTTCCCTAACATAGGAAAAAATACCGCCTCTCACAGCTTCGCTTCTGTTTTTGATAACTCCACTTTTTACAAGCTGATCTAACCATTCAACCAGTTCTTCGTCTAAGGAAATTGAAATTGTTGTCATATAAGTAATTAATAGATAATTACAATTATATATTTTGTGATAGAAAATAAATGTTATCGTAATGACAATATTATTTTAGAAATGAATGTCAAAAGCATCTATTTATCATTGTGATTTTAAATTAGTGATATCTGCAATCAATATTGATAAATATTATAATTTTTTTCTCATGATATTTACCCGCTCGACGATCCCTACCCTGTTCTTGCGGAGTAAATCCTCTAATTTTTCGATTAACTCTTTTAGATACTTGACCATGTAAAAATCTATAATTTAACGATCCTACTTACATGAAAAACAATTAAGATCTCGATAAAATCTTTTTCAATCTCATACACAATTCTGTAATCCTTTTAAAAGAATTCTCTAAGTTTCTCTTCTTTTTTATCTGAAAACTTCCATCCCATGTATGGAAAGTCTTTAAGTTGCTCTATTTTTTTAAATATTTTTTTAACAAAACTCCTTGCTCTCTGGGGAGAATCTGTTGAAATATAGGAAGAAATGTTTTCAAGATCTTCCAAGGTTCTGGCTGAAAATCTCACTTCAACCTTTTTTTCTTTCGATCCTTGGCAGTTTCAAGAGAAAAATGTTGTCCTTCTTTAATTTGTTGTCGTGCCCTTTCGATTTTATCGTTTATATATAACTTATAGGCAATTTCTTCTATGCATAAATCTTCTGGTAATTCCCGAATAAAATAAATGGCGGTTTCTTTAGTTGAAGGCATGTGATTTAAAAGGAACTTTAATAATTAAAATTTTAATCATCTCAAGCAAAATCAGAAATTTACCTATAAAAACAACGATGTTAACAATTTTTCTTTTTGTAATAAGTATACTTGAAGGATGGCGTTATTAACTCTCAGAATTAAGGATTTTTTAGATTAAATATATTATTAATAAATGAAAAGAATTTTATTTTTTGATTGCATATGTTATTACGAACTTACTATTTCAATTTTTAAAGATTCGAGCGCGAACGCAGTTGCAAGGAAAAATAAAGAAGGACTCTAGCATTTTAATCGTTGGAATAGGCGCGTCGGCAGGTGGTTTAGAATCATTTAAAAAGTTCTTTTCTAATGTACCCGTTGATAGTGGGATGGCTTTTGTATTGGTACCTCACTTGGATCCCACTCGAGAAAGCATTTTGACAGACTTGATAATGGAATATACCTCAATGAACGCGTTTCAGGCAGTTGATGATATGAAAATCGAACCAAATACGATTTACATCATACCTCCTAATGCAAATATGACTCTTGCTAACGGTCGCCTTAAGCTTTCTCCTCCTACAGCGCCTCGGGGTTTAAGAACGCCTATAGATCACTTTTTCAGGTCCCTTGCGAAAGAACAAGGCGATCTATCGATTTGCGTTCTATTTTCAGGCACGGGAACGGACGGTACTCTTGGAATACGGGAGATAAACGGCGTTGGAGGGATGGTAATTGTTCAAGATCCCAGCTCTGCAGAATACGATGGCATGCTTAAGAGCGCCATACAAAACGCCTTGGTTGATTATGTGGTGCCACCAAGCGAAATGGCCGAAAAACTTGTTAGTTACGTTCAAAAAAGGCAAAATGTGAAAAAAAAGGAATACAAAATAGACACGCCAAGCGTTATGAATTCTATAAAGGATTTATTAGATCTATTAAGAGACCAGACGGGACACGATTTCACATCGTACAAGGAAAATACCCTGCTCAGGCGGATGGAAAGAAGGCTAACCATAAACCAGTTGCATGCCTTTCCCGATTATATTGAACTCGTTAAAAAAAACAAAAAAGAGTTAGACATTCTTTTCAAGGAACTTTTAATTGGCGTGACGAATTTCTTTCGAGATAGAGAAGCATTTGACCTCTTGGAAGAAAAAGTCTTGCCAACGCTTTTTAAGGGCGATTTAGCGAATAAACCATTGAGAATATGGGTTCCAGGCTGTTCAACCGGTGAAGAAGCCTATTCAATTGCCATTTTAGTTCACGAGTTTTTAGAGAAAAGCGGAAAAAAAAAAAAAATTCAGATATTCGCATCCGATATCGACGAAACATCAATGGAAAGGGCTCGCACGGGAGTCTATCCTGACAATATTGCTGCCGATGTTCCAAGCCTCCTCCTCAAGAAATATTTCAAAGCGGAAGGTAATTACTATAAAATCAAGAAAAATATTCGAGAGTGCATCATATTTGCGGTTCACGATGTTTTAAGCGACCCTCCTTTTTCAAAAATGGACTTGATCAGTTGCAGGAACCTCCTAATATATTTGAAACCGGCGATTCAAAACGACTTGATGGTGTTGTTTCACTACGCCTTGAATCCAAAAGGGTACATGCTACTTGGCAATTCAGAAACGATAACTGGCAGTTCTAATTTGTTTTTATGCATTAACCCAAAATGGAAGTTGTTTCAGCGAAACGACGCGACGCCCGCGATATTGAACATCTCGTGACCCTTTCCTCCTTTGAAGAATAATGGATATAAAGGGCAAATAATAAATGCTCCTGCGAAAATCAAGACCACTAACATTCGCGGTATGATGGAAAAGATTTTACTTGACAATTACTCTCCTCCCTCGGTCGTCGTAGATAATACGGGGACGATTCATTACATTCACGGTAAAGTAGGCGAATTTCTGGACTTTCCCGAAGGGGAAGCAAAAATGAACATTCACGCAATGGTAAAAAAAGGATTGAAATTGAAAGTATCTGCGGCAATTCGGGAAGTAATTAAAGGAAACACGAAAATACACTACGAAAACTTGCCCCTGAGTTTAAATGGTAAGAACAAGATGCACTTCAATTTATCGTGCATACCCGTAGGAGAACCCCAATCCATGAGTGGATTAATCATCGTTTCTTTTGAAAAAGTAATCGCTGAGGAGAAAAAGGCAAAAGCGATTGAATTGAAAAATGATTCCAACAAAAGCAATAATATTAAACTAATAGAATTGGAAGAAGAGCTTCATTCGACGAGACTACACCTTCAAACAACCATCGAAGAGTTGGAGGTCACAAACGAAGAATTGCAAAGCACGAATGAAGAATTACAATCGTCAAACGAGGAGTTGCAAAGCACCAACGAGGAGCTCCAAACTTCTAAAGAAGAACTTCAATCCGTTAACGAAGAATTAACCACCGTGAATAACGAATTAGAGTCCAAGATTACCGAGTTGCGAAAAGTTAACGACGATATGAATAACTTGATGGTAAGCTCCAAAACAGCCACGTTATTCCTGGATAACGACTTACTCATTAAAAGGTTCACTCCCGCTTGCAAAACGATGCTAAATCTAATCGATAAGGATGTTGGACGCTCGATCAAGCACATCTCAACCAACTTGCTCTACGATAATATGATCACCGACGCTGAGGAGGTTCTTAAAACGCTCGTACCGAAGGATGTTGACGTTCAGATACAAAATAGCGGTTGGTTTAACATGAGGATTGTTCCCTACAGAACGATTAATAACGAGATAAAAGGAGCGGTTATCACCTTTTTTAACATTACCGAGAGGTATATAGCAGAAAGAGAAAAGGTAAAATCCCTATTATTTTTAGACAGCATGGTGGAAACCACGAGAACCCCGCTCGTTGTTCTCGATAATAATCTTAAAATCGTCCGGACAAATAAGGCATTTCTTAGCATGTTTAATACAACAAGCGAAAAAACAACCGGTAAGTATTTTCAAGACCTCGGAAATCGGCAATGGAACATTCCTCAACTCAACGATTTGTTAGAAAAAGTCGCTTCTAGGCATTCATCTTTCTTCGATTACCAGGTTGAGCACGCTTTCGAAAAGCTGGGAACAAGAATTATGATATTAAACGCGTCTGAATTAAAGATAGACGAAGAAAACGCGATGATCCTCTTGAGTATTGAAGACATCACATTTCAAAAGAATTATGAGAGAGACTTAATTGAATCCAAGACTAAAACTGAAGATGCCCTCAATAGAGCCACGTTTTTTAAGGATTTGCTCACTCACGATGTGAACAACATCCTTCAAGTGCTGCTAGCAAGCAGCGAAATGATTTCAAAATTTTACGATGTATCAAATGGCCTGGAAAAAATAAAGGAACTCAACTCCATCAACCTAGAACAACTCATAAAGGCAAAAATTTTAGTACACAACATTCAGGTAATTTCCAAGCTTGACGAGGAGAAGAAAAACATCCATCCTCTTGAAATCGTGGGAATCGTAAAGAACGCAATTATTGACCTCAAAAACGCTTATAAGGAGAAAAACATCGTCACGAACATCCAAAGCGTTAATGAAAAGGAATCCGTTATGGCAGACGAATTAATCAAGGACGCTATCGAGAATGTCCTCTTGAACGCCGTCAAGCACAACGACAAGGAGAACATCGCTATTACCGTTCAAATCTCAAGAGAGAAGGCAGATTCTGCGAGCTATGTCAAGCTAGAATTCATCGATAACGGACCTGGAATAGATGATGATAAAAAAACCGATATTTTCGAAAAAAAAACCCGGGAGTCATTAAAAGGATTAGGAATTGGATTATCCATTGTTAAAAATATTATTGAGCGATACGACGGAAAAATTTTCGTTAAAAATCGCGAAAAAAACAACCATAAAAAAGGATGTAATTTCGTCATGTTAATACCTCAGGTGATATAAAATTCCAAGCGTTTTTTTAGTAGAAGATAACAAGGACCTCTTGTTTACATTCGAACTCACGCTTCAATTCCACCATTTTCAGATCTTAGGAAAGGCGGTAGACGGAGAGGAGGCGATTCAAAAATTTGCTAGTTTTTCCGAAAAACCAGATGTAATTGTAATAGATCATCGTGTACCAAAAAAAAATGGCATCGAAATCATGAACGAAATATTAAAAATAGACAATTTCGCAAAAATTATATTCGTTAGCGCTGATTTTAGCGTAAAGGAAGAAGCCTTGCTCAAGGGAGCGTTTAGCTTTTTAATTAAACCAATTACTCAAGAAGAATTATTATTTGAAATCAATAACGCATTAGAAAATGCTTAAGGTTACATCTAAAATCGAAGTTTCGTTATTTTTAACATCGAAAAATGAATGATTTAAACGATAATCGCCACTTTTTCGCAATATATCCCCGAGCTTTTCGGTAAATTCTTCGAGCATCAGGTTCTTGATATATTTTTATCTAATTCGAATGTTGTTTTCTGAAATAATGATTAGTTTATTTCGATATTTATCTTGCTTTAAATCTATTTTGTTGAGCGCATTTTCTAAAAGCGTATTTGTTGCCTTTGGATGAGGCGATAGGACTTGAAGCACGATGATCAATGGTGGCGTTCACTGAAAAAAGCGATAAAGCACGCCAAATCCTCTGTCGTGAGTCAAGATAGGCAACTTTTTTAAGACAGCGTACTCGAAAATTCTCGTCTTCAATTCCTGCCTGTAAAACATCTTCGATTTTAACAACTTTAAATCCCACTTTAATCAAACACGAAATTGTTGATTTAGACATTCGTCAACAATTATTTCCATCGACATCCCATTAAATGATTCGTTAAGTGTTAATTATTTCTTCTTAGGGATGATCCATGATATAGGCGGAATAGTCTAAAACCGGCCCTTATATCTTCGTCCGTAATTCGTGGATATTCCTGAGTGATTTCTTGAAAAGAAGCACCATCTCTTAACATCGTTAAAATTATGGATAACGCATATGCATATTATGAAATGAGACAATATTAGACATTTTTCTCATTTTAGTGTCCCGATGGTTGCGTCCTCGGGGATTAACTGGCAGAAGATGTACTGCCAGGTGATTGATCAATCTGATATTTCTTGATGAGCCTGAGTGCTCGATCCTCTATATTGTCCCCCGAATTCTCATGAGTGTTTATCGTGGTCTTGCGCGTCTGGCAAGTGCCCACGTCGCCCATTCCTATCGATGATTCCGCCACATCCATGATGATACCTGCTGGTGCCCTCTTTTCTCACGAGCACGAGCTTGATGTTTTTCTGAAGCGTGAGGTTCACCACTAAGAGCTCTTGAGCGATCAGGTCAAGGCTATCGGGCATTGAGCTGATGGAACGCGCCAGGGCGCCTCGCTTGTCCTTCGTATCCTTAATGAGGTCCGCTTCAAGTGCCACGTGGTTCACGTTCCATTCGAGCACTTTCTTTCCAAGTTGAATCCGTGCCCTCCTCAGCACATCAGTTCTCAAGCGGGAACGGCGCAGGTGAGCTAATTGAAGCTCCTTATTGAGCTTGAGCGCCTTTTTCAAATCATGGCACGTGTCGCTCCTTGCTTGAAGGTAGGAGATCGCGAGTTCTAGGATGTTCCATTTATTTAATAAATACTTGAGAGCGCTGTCCATTTCCAAGTCTCGCGAGCCTGTTAGCTCGTGCTCGCTCAATCTATTAACGTCAATTCCAAGAGCGGAAACGTGGGTTGCTGAGATTTTAGAATTGATGGGCGTAACTCCGTTCAAGTGATTGGCAGTGATGAACAACTCTTCGGGACCAGAAAGAACCAGGTCCACTTTAATGGTCTTGCCCGGTCCACTTGGCATGTTGAACCTAAAGAGCCGGAGTCGCACGCCTTTTTCAAGTGCTCTCAGCACCTTTTTTGGCGCATATCAGCAAGTTTTCGCTTTCTTGAGAGAACCATCAAGGGAAGCTTTAGGATCTTCAAACCACAGGCATCCGTCTTCCAACAGGAGTTCTTTCATCTTGCCTGCATTTCCCGGACGATAGATGTCAAACTCTTGTCCCATGACAAGGTCAATCGGGAGTGGCTGGAGCTGCGTGCGGTCGTGGAAGGGTTTTTTCAACGTGGTGTCGGGCGTGAACATGCGGATACACCTTTCTATTGCGTGTATCCGAGTTCCTTTAATAATTGGTTTACCCGATAAAATCTTGGGATCGACTGTAATGCGATCGTTAAAAACCTTCATTTTCTTCAATAATCAGTACTTAATAGCGTCCGACAAAAATAAATAGCTCATTTCTCGTCTCGTTTACTAAAATATTAAAGGAAAAGGAAGATAGTATCATATATGTCACGGAATCGTGATCGATGCTCAACTCTCATTATCAGCTCAACCTATTTGTTCTTACGCCTTGAAGTACCCTCCTATCAAGGCTTTTAAAATAAATTATCGAGCTAGACTACCCATTATTTTTTTGTATTTATTTGTATTTATTTCCATGAAAACATTTCTTGTGAATATTTATTATTCAAGTAAAATCGTTTTGACAAGACTTGCATTTTTCTCCTTGCTCGCGTAATCTATTCACGCAATCCTTGCAATAAAAAGCTTGACAATGAGGACAAATATATACATTTTGTCCCTCGACAGGCCCTTCATGTACTATGCACAAAAAGACTTGTTTTTCAATGTCTAGTTCAGATTCCGTTTGTGCTAATTCTTCGGCCTCCAAATTCTTATCCACGATCTTCGGTATTAATCCATCGTTAGCAATTTGAGAATAATGATCGACTTTAAGAGCAAAATCCGATTTTGCGTTTAATAATTCTGTTTTTTTAGCTAGTTTTCCCCCTGCCAATGGAATGTCCCCAATGCTGATTTGGGTGGCTTTTTTTTTCCTTCTAATTACGATCCCCCCTAAAGTCACGATACCAACAACGAGGAATGCTCCAAATATGAGTTCTGCTGGAAAAGATGGAGCGTCCGTGAGCGTGTTGACGAGCACATACATTGTTACCGTCGCACGATCGCCATTTGCGTCAGTTATCGTTAGATTCACCGTGTAAGTTCCAGGTAATCCATATACATGAGCTGGATCCTGCTCGGTGGAGTTTGATCCATCTCCAAAATCCCAATAAAACATGAGAGGTGCATTCCCTCCACTACCCGTAAATAAGAATTGAACGGGGCGCCCCTCAATGAAATAAGTCCCATCAATGCTGAAATTCGCGATGGGCACGAGGTCTTCCAGGACAATAATATATTCTATTTTTATCCCAATATCTCCAATCAAATCGATCACGGTTAGATTTACGGTATAAATGCCGTTTGTAACATATTGATGTATTGGCTCCTCTTTGGAAGAACTTGTACCATCTCCAAAATCCCAGTAGAATGTGAGTGGGGCGTTCCCACCACTACCGTTATAGGTGAATCTTATCGATTGTCCTTCTATTATTGTTGACTGATTTACGAGGAACTTTACCTTGGGTTGGGTATCCGCGTAAACGGTAATATAATTTGTTTTTATTTCGACATCATCATCACCATTCGCATCCAAAACGGTTAGATTTACCGTGTAAACGCCAGGTGAGGCGTACGCATGCAC
>JAFGGO010000167.1 GCA_016930515.1 Promethearchaeota archaeon
ATAAATCCAAAAAAAATGAATTTATTATAGTTCTTTGAGGTTCTTTTCCATCAGGGTACTTTTCATCGAATCAAAAAACATTGAACCATATTTTTGATAAAATTCATTTTTTTTAGATATAATTCCGGTCGTATCTCCTTTTGGTCGACTACCCATAGACCAAAATATTTTTCCATTTATCTTCAAGTCAATTTTTTCCTTATTTTTTACAATCTCGCCTCTTTTTAAAACAAGTTCCATATTTGTCAAGGCATTTTCGATTCTTGAGTAATCTTTCTGAGGGTCTATTTCTCTTGCGTCCATATTTAATATATTAAGATCGCCATCTGCGTTTATTCCGAGTTGTCCCTTATGTTCAGCAATCCCCAAGGAACGAGCTGGACTCGATCTCGTGATAATAATGAGTTCTTCTAGGTTCAGATTTTCTTCAGAACCAATTAAATTACATTTTTTAATAAAATCGGCGTTCATGCCTTTCATAAATTCCTTCCTCGCTGACGGACTCAATAACCAGCTGGAAATTTTAGGAATATCTGATATATTAGCGTAGTTAGGATAATTTAAAGAGAATTGTACTTGATATTTATTTCGAATTTGAAGGGCAATTTCAATAGCGTTTGCCCATAAGAAGCAATCTTTTTCATTGCTTTTATCAAACGATCTAACGGAAGCAAATGCATCACCTTCGAGTTCGGCAGCCATGCTAATTACTGAATGTTCTTGTTTTGAATTTCGTAATGAATTAACCAATCTTCTATCTGAAGTAATCAAGGGATTAATCGCGTTAAATCCTATAAATCCAAGGTCGAGATCAAATTCTTGGTTGTTATTAAAAAATTTTATTACTTCCGATATGGATGCATCTGGAAAATAAGAATTAGCATGAGCAAGATGAAATATTTGATTCCTTCTTGATGGGAGTTTCAAATTTAAAGATTTTATTTTTTTTAAAACAATATCTAAATTAATATTTCCTTGTTCGTGTTCGTATCCTTCCACATGCACATGAACAGAATGAGGTAATTCCAAGAGTTCGTTCGCTTTCGCTAGATTTTCATATACATTCAAGGCGTTAAAATTGTATAACCTTCCGTTGATGGATATATCATCCCGATTCTTCTTGAAATCCCATGATTCGGATTCAAAAGGATTGTAAGCTTTAATTCCGAAAGCCTTAGTCTTTTCCAGCAAGTTTGAAAGAAAAATTGCCATGTCTTCGATTTTTCCTCTTTGAAATTCTAGTTCCAAGGGCCATAAAGTGCTGACATTCAATAGCATTGCCTTGTCTAAAACTGGAATGTGAGAAAAATTAAATGATGTTTGCTTTGCTAAAGAGGGAAAAACATTTGCTTCAACAAAGAATGTATACCCTTGCGAAATATAATGTCGGGCAATTGATTCAAGAGAGAAGTTATGCCATTTGGAATGTATATATTTCTCATTTGCCAATATCAATCTCGCCCAATTAACTTGTTGAGAAGCAACATGTGAGTGCATGTCAATACCAGCGGGAATTACAGTTTTTCCACTTGCATTTATTTCCTTCACATTGTTTTCACTAGAAAAGGATTCGACGATTTGACCATTTTCAATTAAAATGTCTTTAATTTCAGATTTTATTTTGTTTATAGGGTCAATGACACAGCCGTTTTTTATAATTATCTTATTCATTGGAATATTCCACATCATGTATTCTTAATTTTTTCGATTAATTGAGCGAAGGTTAATATTGATTCTTTAGTAGGTTCAACATTGACATCCAGATTTTTTAAGAACAATTCCTTCCCTTTTATACCCGTAAGTTGATTGGCCCAGATTGATACGGGAACGCAAATCATTTTTGTTGGTACATTCTTATTTTTTAAAGCTTTTAAAATCACACTACCGTGTTTGCTATTTACTTTTATATTGGAATTAGGAATTACTTGTAGTTTTTCAAGATCTTCTGGATTTATCATGGCAATTGCTACTTTCTCCCAGATAGAACCAATATCACTCTCAATTAATTCTTTAGTCTGATCGTGATCAATAGTCCTTATCGTGTTCAAACGCATCTCCATTTTAATTGCCTCCTAATCTGTTTATTAGCATTTCCAATAGTTCTTTGTCCGAAGGAAGATTATTAGGAGGATTTACAATACGCTTTAGATTCACTGGAACATTATCTAGACGAAATGCTAATCCTTCCGATTCTATGCCAGTAATTGAAGTTGGAAATATCACATCTGCTAAGTGTGCTGTTGGAGTATTTTTATTATCAATGAGAATGATTGGACGAGATGCTAATTTTGAGCTAAGTTCTTGGGGTAAATGAGAAATTGGATCAGTACCAACTATAATGCTACAATCAAAATCAGCATTATGGATTTTCGTGACAATAGTTTCATCTGATTCCTTAAGCTCGTGATTATTAAATTGAAGATTTCTATTTCTTCCCGCTATAGAAAGTGCAACTTGATCGAATCCGTTCATATTATAATGGCCACTTCCCATAATGATGGATATTCGTCCTTTTTGCTGTTTTTGATTGATTAATTCTATTAATTCGAGGATCTCTTTAAGAATTTGATCTCCTTTAGGATCTCTAAGAATACCCTGACCAAGAAATACAACTCCGTTTTCTGCTTCTCTTAAATTTAATAATAATCGTTTTAGATCATCTTGGTCCAATCCTGCAACACCCTCGTTAGGAATGCTATTCTCAGAGCAGCATTCCTCTTTTAGCGTTTTAATGAGAGCCAGATCCATTCCTGGAGTAATCATTAACGATAGATCTCGAACACCCATTACTCCAAATGATGCCGTTTTTACAGGGTCCACGATTATAAGAGTTTTAATCTCGCGTCCTGTCATTCTAAATTTGCCCCTTGAAAAAAGAGTTTTATTTAATAGCCTGGGAATGGATTCTGCTGCGTTAAAACCCCAGAGAATAAGTAGATCCGCTTTATTAATAACCTCAGAGAGAGTTGTGAATATTATTCCAGAATTACTAGCTTCTTTTAGAGTTTTACCTTGACATATCATCGAATTTGAATCGATGAAAGCATCTAATAATCTTGCTAGGGTTATTCCAGCCGATTGTGCTTCACAACTTGAATTTGAAAATCCATATAACAATGGTTTAGAAGCACTCTTAATAATTTTTAAAGCGTTTTCCACGGCTTTCTCTAAAGGAACCGATATTAACGATCCATTTTCTTTTATCATAGGCGATGTTATTCGGTTTTTACTTGAAACTAAATCAAATCTTTCTTTTCCCTTTAAACAAGCTCCCACGATCTCGTCAATGTAAATGCCATCAGTTCTAACGATTATATCGTCGCATAATAGAGAACATCCAGTACAAGGAATTCTTTTCATAATTCACTCACCATATTTTTGAATTTATTGATAATCTATTTTAATTGCATCTCGAGGGCAATAAGTCTCGCAAACGCGGCATTCTCTTTCCCTTCCTTCTGCTTCTAATCGCCTGCAATGCTTGAGGTTTAACAGCTCGCATTTTCCTTTTTTTACTTGAAATAATTGATGAGGTTCGGGAGGGTAGTCAGGAGCTTTACCGCTAAGAGTGGGAGGACAATATCTAGCATTAACGGGACAAACTGTAACGCAGATACCACATCCATCGCATAGTTCTGTATCAACATCGATTCTAAGCTCTTTTTCTTGCCCTTCTTCGGAACCTAACATTTCCTTTAACGAATCGTAATTCTTTTTATATTTTGGTTCGAGAATTGGGGGACAATCGTCGATTTTTACCGCTCCTTTTAGTAATTCCAAGGCAAAAGCCATACATGTTGGTTTACCGCATTTTTTACAATTAGTTTTTGGAAGAAACTTATAATAATCCATAAAATTTTTTGAA
>JAFGGO010000014.1 GCA_016930515.1 Promethearchaeota archaeon
AATAAAAAATATTTGATTATAGGGATGATACAAGCATTTAAATGAAGTCCAGATTTGTCAAGAAATCTTTCAACTATGAATTTACACACCAGAATTTAGAAGCATTGCAAATCCGTGAATATGGATCCATAAGTGTTCAAAAATTGCATGAACTTTCTCCTCACTTTTTTATCTTCCGAAGTTAACTATATCGAACTTTTTAAAACAAAAAATAGATAACTCATTCCTAACCTTCTTTTTCTCTTATTAATGATAAGCACATATTTTTCATGGTTTGATAAATTCCTCTGAAAAATCAATAAATTTTTAAGTTTTCCCACATAGATACACTTAGTGGAAATCAATAATAAATTTTAAAAATGAATGCTGAATCAAAAATTGACGATAAAGGTCGAGTTTGTATTCCAAATGAAATAAGAAAAATCTTAAATCTTAAATCTGGTGAGAAAATACTATTCCAAGTTCAAGAAGGAAAGATTATCTTACGGAAATCCACTTCTGTTGAAGAGTTTATCAAAAAATCCGACGATTTTAGTAAGAAGTTGACAGAAGCAACAAAAAACACCATTCAATTTAAAAAACTCTTTGAATAAAACATGATAACAATTGATTCTCAGATTTGGATTTATTATTGGCAAATTAACACTCCTGAACATGCTAATATAAAAAAATGGCTAAATGGAAAAGATGAAAATGGTATACTTTTTAAAGAAGAGATTATACTGAGCGCAATCATACCAATTGAAATTGGACACCATTTATATAGAATAGCTGATGTGAGTAAGGAATTTGATAAGAACATTATAGAAGATCTGATTTTATCTCTAATATCAATTGAAAATTGTCAAATTATTGATATTGATACTATTTTATTAGTAGATGTCATTCAAGAAATGAAGAATTATTCTCCATTAGGAATTGGAGGACGAGATACTTTAATTCTATCAACCATGAACAGAATGAAAGTTTCTACGATTGCAACACATGACAAAAATATTCTAGCTTTAAAAAAATATAAACGAATTGATCCCGTTTTCGATCCACCTTTAATTCTCGAAATCGATGAGGAATTTGATAAAAAACTTTTTGAAGAGAAAATTAAGAATATTTGAAATATTAAAGAATTGCCGAAAATTTATATCCGCACTATCTCAATCACTTGAAAAAGAAATCGTTCATTATCGCTCCAATTTAGAGAAATATATCCATTTACTCAAATAAATAGAATTTTTCCTACTGGATCTTATATGATTGTTACAATTGTATTAAAATGCCGAAATTAAATTCAAGATTATTGAGTCATACTTTCAGTACAATGTAAAAATGCAATATATTCTAAAATTTCATCCGGATGTTGAGGGAGATCTTCTTGTGATCTAAAAACCAAATTTAGAATTAAGGATTTTTATGATCAATAAATTAACCACTTACCATTTATAAAAGAACCTCTAAAACCAAATTAAAAAGCCTTAAAAAAGATTTTATGTTTATATTTTTTTTAGGCATAAAATGTCAAAGGGGGAAAGAAATTAATCATCAAGTTTGGGATAATCGGTGTATCCAAATTTTCCCTTATTGTAAAAAGTTTCCTTATCCCAACGTGCTAATTCTGCCTTGAGTTCAAAACGTCTTGGGAGGTCTGGATTCGATATGAATAGTTTTCCAAACGCAACAAGATCAGCCAATTTATCTTCAATGACTTTATTTCCCGTTTCCCGTGTAAAATGAGCATTGATCATTAATGTACCCTTGTAAATGGGCCTATAACGTTTAGCAACGTGTTGTTCAGCATGAGGCACGTTGCTCACGTCATTGAAAGGTTCTGAAAGGTGAAGATATGCAAGATCGTAATCGTTTAATCTATTGACGATGTAATCAAATGTAGGAATGGTCTCTTCATCCACGGAAATGCCAAAAAAACCGTTAAAAGAAGGATTGAGCCGAACACCAATCTTTTGCTCGGGGACTGATGTTTTAATTTCGTCAAGGACCTCAAATAAAAACCGTGCTCGATTTTCGATGGAACCACCGTATTGATCTGTCCTAGTATTTGAACAACGAGTGAAAAATTGATGAAATAGATATCCGTTTGAAGAATGGACTTCTACACCGTCAAATCCTGCTTCCAATGCATTCTTAGCACCATTCTTAAAATCTTGCGCGGTTTGCTTGATATCTTCAAGAGTCATCTCTAGCGGAGTCACCGAATCAATATATTTCTCAGAGGTGAAAATGGGGGTTTTTGGATTAATGGCAGAAGGAGCTAGAGGAGCCTGTCCATCGAGAACGTCTGGATGAGACATCCTACCCACGTGCCATAACTGCAGGAATATTTTCCCCCCATTATCGTGTACAACTCGGGTTATTTTTTTCCATCCATCAACTTGTTTTTGAGTGAATATGCCAGGAACGTTAATCGAACCAATTGCCCGCTTGGAAACTGGAGAGCCCTCCGTTATGATCAATCCAGCAGTCGATCTTTGTTTATAATATTCTACCATCAACTCATTTGGACAATTATCAGGATTATCGGCCCTACTACGAGTCATGGGCGCCATTACAATCCGATTGTTAAGCTTAATA
>JAFGGO010000015.1 GCA_016930515.1 Promethearchaeota archaeon
ATGATGGAGTACGAGCAGAAATCCAAGGCCGATCGGGTACTAATCGAGTACGTGAAGGTTCTCCAGGATGCTTACGCCAGCAAGCGCTCCCAAGAAAAAAAATCGCTCAAGGCTTCGATTCGAAAGAAAATGAACTTGATTAAAAAATAATTTTTTCCTTTTTTACTTGTTTTTTTATATTTTTAGTACTTGCAGAAGTTTATAAGGTAAAACTTTTATAATATTTTTAAAGTAAGAATATAAGATTTTTTAAAATGCTCCGCCAAGTTTTCATCGTCTACAAAAACGAAGTTATTTACAAAAGGACATACGGGAACGCTTTAAGTACCTCCGAAATTGAGGATGTGTCCTTTAAAATCCAAGCAGAGACTAAAAAAAAGCTAGCGAAACTTATAGGTTATTATGACTTTCTTAAATATAAGATTGCTTACCTCATTGACACTGAAACTGAACTAATCTTTATATTCGTCACAGGTTTAATGGACGATTTTTATAGGCATGTCCGACCCGAACTTGAGCGTTTTAAAGACAAGTTTACAAAGCGTTATCACTTAGACATTCCTAAAAAAAGGTTAAATAACTTACAATTCGAAGAATTAGACAAAGAAATCGATCTAATGCATCAAAACATTCCGACTAAGATTGCAGTCGTGGGATTTGCGGGAGTTGGAAAAACAACCATTAAATCCCTCATCAAGATGGATGCCCTACCTCTTCAACACATACCGACGATATCGGGCGACGTTGCTACGATACAAGTGGGTAAATTAAAATTTAGATTGTTCGATTTCGCAGGTCAAGACGAGTTTAAGTATTTGTGGAAGGGTTTTTTACGGGGAAGTCAAGCTGTCTTGGTTGTTACCGAATCGACGCAAAGTAATTTGGATAAAAGCACCTTCTTCTTAGAACTCATCCAAAGCGAGGTACCACACGCCCGAACTGCCATTATTGCGAACAAACAGGACCTAAGAGGAGCTTTATCGGTTGAAAAAGTTGAAAACTTCTTCAAACTGAAGACGTATCCTATGGTAGCAAACCGCAAGGAAAATAGGAACAAGATGATACGAATCATCGCAGATGTAATGGACATCAACCCTGAATCGTCTCCATTAATCAGGGAATTATTTGAAAACGTTGATCCCATCAATATATTTGAGAAAACAGCAAAATTAGGCGATGTAAGTTCTCAGACAACAGTGATCGCCACTTCTAAAACCACTGAAGCCGTCCCAGAAATCTTAAATGAAAAAACGACCATGGAAAAAATCGAAACCCTCGATGCTCAAGAAAAAGCTGAACTTACAATGTCCTATTTGGATCCCATCCAAAGACGGAAATTAGTACAATCAAAAACAATTATACAACAAAATATAACCGAATCCAGCGTCGTCTCGGATTTATTTTCCGAAGTGTCTCGGGAAATCATGGAAGCTGGGAAGGATGCAATCAAGACTCATGTGAGCAATAGCGCTTCAAATCTCATAAACGCCCTTAATTGTGCGTTTTTAACGAAAAGTAATCCTGAAAAATATCCAAATTTTAGCTCGCACCTCAAGGCCTTTAAATTAGATGTGCTTAAAACTTCGGATCTTAACGAGGTGCGCGCATTATATATTAAATGTTTAGAACGAATTGCTGATTGGGAAGCTTAAAAATTAATTGTGCGTCAATAAATATTTTTCTGCTAATTCTTCCAAGCGTTCTCTTGCTAGATATTGAAGGTCTCTGGTTCCATGGAGCGTGATCTTAACTTCTTTTCCTTCGATTATTACTGTCAAGTTAATGTAATTTATTTTTTTTTTGACATCTTCTAAAAATTTTATTGTGTCTTCTAAAGAGTCGTTAGTGTTTTGAAATCTGACGATCATTTTCCTACCAGCCACGATTCTCACGCTCTCTGATTTATCTATAAAAAAAAGAATTATAATATCAAGTCCATGTTGACATTCCGATAATCGTCCGCAAGCTTTCGATTTTCAATGTTTCCACACATCGAACATTGCAACTTGTTAAAACCGATCTTATCCAAGGTGGTCCCACATATCGTGCAATCTGCGTGAATAATCCCCAGATTTTTTCCAACAGTACTAAGTTTGAACTCGTTTGATTCTTTTCCAATGACTTTCGCTCGAACAATATCCGTTCCCTGAAACGCATCTTGAATCTTTTCGACATACTTGTTTGAGATCTCGCTCACGTGAATGTTTCCCATGTAAGAACTGTTGAAATGCAACTTGTTGTTAATGGCACAGAAATCAACACCCACGGAATAAGCTCTTACGAATAAAATTGTTCCTATAATAATATCCCCAATTTTTACGGTCTTTCTTTCGTCGTCGTTTGCGTGAAGGATGGCTATCTCACGTTTCCTGCTATCAATGTGTGTGGTGCCAGTTTTTGTAGAGAAGATTTCTCCGTCTTTCACGTAAGTAGAATTTTTATTTGGTAGGAATTCTTCGACAACACCTAAATACTGACCCGTCATTACGAATTCCTTGTTTTTAACACTTTTTTTATTCATGTATTTCACAATTATTTAAATAGTATATGAAAAATCTCGTTTTTCTCTTGTATTTAAATAAACAAAATTAAATAAGTTAAATAAATTTATGCATTATGAAATCGACAAGTTTAGGTGCTTTTATTGCTCAAAAAAAAGGATTTGGCTTCGATCGTACAGAACACGCAAGGTTTTAAAAATCCAAAAATTAATTTAGAGCAATACTGCATCGATGCCGGTAGCGTGGTAGATTTCGCTTATTTTGCGGGAGTGGAACATGATGATATCCAAAATCAGTTCATTTTCGATTTAGGAGCTGGTACGGGTAGAATTTCCATTGCTGCAGCGTTTTTAGGTGCTCAATTCGTGCATTCTATCGACTTAGATTGGGATGCCCTGCTTATACTTAAAGAAAACATTCATCACGTGAACCTTTGTAATATCATTTCTCCTATATGCGCTGACATCGCTACATTCCCCTTATATAGAAAAAAAAAAATAAAATCAACCGATATCACGACTTTAATGAATCCCCCTTTTGGAGTCCAGAAACGAAATGCAGATAGGGTTTTTTTAAAGACAGCTTTTTCTTTCTCGAAAGTAGTCTATTCAATTCACCTAACAGGAGAGAAAACACGAAAGTTTATATCAAATTTCGCGGATAAATTGGGATGGACGGTTGATTATATAGTTCCATTTAACATGCTTTTAGAACGAGCTTATTCTTTTCATAAAGAAAGAGTCAAAAAAATTGATGTTATGATTTATCGATTTATAAAAAAAAGGAAAAGATAAAAAATTACTTCGATTGTGAGTTTTTTGCTCTAATTGAATTTTAGTAGAAGTCCTTCCAAGAATCCAATGAGGATGGATATTTCGCATTAGTTCCCAACATTTCTTCAATTCGGAGTAGTTGATTGTATTTACTCGTTCTATCGGATCTGGCTGTAGCACCAGTTTTAATTTGACCTGTACACAACCCAACGGCTAAGTCTGCGATAAAGCAATCCTCCGTCTCACCAGAACGATGAGACACCATGACGTTAAATCCATTTTCAAAAGATAATTTACATGCATTGATGGCCTCCGTTAATGAACCTATTTGGTTTACTTTGAGGAGAAGCGCACTACCCGCTTTAGCTTTAATGGCCTTGTCGAGAATATTTATGTTAGTGACTGTAATATCATCATCTACAATCTGAATGTTCCTATCTACCTTTGCCGTGAGATTTGTAAAACCTCGAAAATCTTTTTCTTCAAATGGGTCTTCGATGGATTTAATAGGATAATCTCGAATTAAATCCAAGTAATATTGTAATAATTCGCTTTCGGATAACTTCTTACCATCAATATCGTATTTACCATCGTCGTAAAACTCGCTTGCTGCTGCGTCCATTCCGAGTACAAAATCGGTTCCTGGAAGGAATCCCGCGCTTTCTATCGCTTCGATGATGATGTCAATTGCGTCCCGTGTTTCTGAAAAATTAGGCGCAAAACCGCCCTCGTCTCCCACATTTACCGCAGAAGGTCCGTATTTTTTCCTAAGTAATTGCTTTAGGATTTGATAGGTTTCGGCCACGTTTTGAATTGCTTCAGAGAACGATTGCGCTCCTACGGGCAAGATCATGAATTCCTGAATTGATAGGTTATTACCCGCGTGTTCGCCACCGTTTAATATATTACAACAAGGGAGTGGAAGCAAATAATCATTTCTAGTTTTTCCAAAAGCAATTTGATGTAAGTGTTGAAATAAGGGTTTTTCTTCTAGCATTGCCGCAAGTTTTGCAACCGCTAAAGAAACGGATAAAATGGCGTTCGCTCCTAGCTTGCTTTTATTTTCTGTCCCATCAATTGCAAGCATTTCTTCGTCTATCTTTTTTTGTTCTCGAGGATCAAATCCAATTAACTTTTTTGCAATTATCTCGTTAACATTCGATACTGCCTTGGTAACGTGCTTTCCAAGAAACGCCTTGCCGCCATCTCTCAGCTCTAAAGCTTCAGAAACACCCGTGGAAGCGCCCGAAGGAACTGCTGCTCGAGAAAAGCTCTTTCCAGCACATACGTCTGTCTCGACAGTGGGATTTCCCCTTGAATCTAATATCCACCTTGATTTTATGTTAGTTATCTTAAATTCAGTCATCTTTCTATCGCTATTTTTCTTCCTTGATAAAAATATAATGCATTATAAGAACCTTTAATTCTTATTTATTTCTCAAATTATTCTCAAGTTTTATAAAAAATGTTGTAATAGATCGCACTTATGATAATTCATTTATGAAATATCTTTTAGTGAATCATTTCTCTCCTATGACTATCAACGGGTTCATGACGAGTTCCATTTCGGTATAATCCGAAAGTTCTTGTTTGATTTCTGTAGTGAGTAATTGCCGTGCAATTGGATTTTCCGAGCATATAAATTTCACGTTTTGAAAATGAGAAAGAAATATTTTTTTATAATCGTCCAAACGAAGTTTATTTAAAAAAACATCGGATTTAAAATTTTTATCGAGCAAGTGGTTCCACGGTCTTGAAGGATTTATCTCGTGTCCACCGCGCATTTTTGAAAACAAGTCAATCGAAATGTAAAATTTTCCTCCCTTTTTGAGGACTCTCTTGATTTCTGCAACGCATTTATCCACGTTTTTAAAGTGTTCGAAACTAAGAATCGAAAGCACGAAATCAAATGTATTATCGTGAAATTTAATTTCCTCTGCGTTCATTTGAAATACTTTGATTTCTCGAGGCTTCTTGGTCTTTGCTACTCGTTCAAGTTCCTTGTAATAAGTTCTATCCAAAAACAACGCCCTGAAAAGGGTTTTTAGGAACCTGTTAATACCATTTTTAGATATAATTGAAATACATGTCCTTACATCGTGCTTGACCAATATAACATCTAAATCAATCCCTACGACATTATTATTCTTGCTAAAAAGGTATGTGTATTGATATCTTTGACCACACCCTATATCAAGTATTTTTTTATCAGTCAAATCAAACTTAAATTCTTCAAAGATTTTTTTTTTTATGTTTTTGTATCGATAAAAAGCTGTATTTGCGTGGTATCGAGAGAATTTAAACTGGCTTTTAAACAATTTCAAATAATCGAAAAAGCTAGAGCGAGTATAAGTTCTCATTGTTCAAAAAAGGATATTTAGAAAAGATAATCAGTAAATCAATTTATAGGTGATCTTTTTTGTTGTAAAATTAGTATTATTAAAAAAATTGTTGTTAAGAAATATTAAATTCCTTGGTAATGCGAGATTTCAATGATTACTTGTAAAAATTAAAAATATTTTAATGACACGTAGCGTTTTTATATGTAGATTTTAAATCAATGGGAGAAAGAAAACAATGAACGCGAATGTCGAACACCGTCCGTGGGTTGAAAAATACAGACCCCGCTTTTTAGCCGATATCGTGAATCAAAGAGGAATCATCAAGCGATTAGAGCAATTCGTAAAGGATTCATCAATGCCACACCTCATTTTTGCAGGTCCCGCCGGAACGGGGAAAACAACCGCCGCTCTCGCAATGGTTAGAGAACTTTACGGGAAGAAAATGGCACCAAATAGTACTTATTTAGAATTGAACGCAAGCGACGCGCGTGGAATAGATGTAATCAGGACTTACATAAAAGATTTCGCTAAAACTCGCCCTCCAGAGGAAATTCCCTTTAAAATCTTGATTTTAGATGAAGCGGATAACATGACTGCCCCTGCTCAGCAAGCATTACGAAGAACCATGGAAAAATATACGAAAAATTGTCGCATGATACTCATCTGCAACTATTCAAATAAGATCATTCCTCCCATTCAATCCCGATGCGTTGTTTTCAGGTTTTCTTCTTTAAATAACGACGATATCAAGGAGAGATTAAAATTCTTATCGAACAGGGAAGGGATAATTGTTAGTCCAGATGGTCTAAACGCTCTCGTCGAAGTTTCACGTGGAGATTGCAGGCGAGCTATTAATTACATGCAATCGTGCGGGACTATCTCCGATAAAATCGACCAAGAAATAGTCTTCCGCGTGGCTGGCGAGGTTCCTCCAGAAAGAATTAAACAAATACTCAAAACCTCGCTTGAAGGTCAACTTCAATTGTCCTTAAAACTCTTGAACGACCTGATTAAAAATTATGGATTATCGGGAACTAATATAATTAAAAATATCCATAGAGAAATATACGAATTAGAAATTAGCGAAGACATCAAGATAGAACTCGCTAAGTTACTTGCTGAATTCGAATATCGATTGAGTCAAGGAGCAACCGAAGAAATTCAACTTCAAGCCTTACTGGCCAGCATCGTTCTCTTGAAGGATTGAAAATAATTCGCACTTGAGTTGATATAGATTTTTTTTACACTCGAAATATGAATTCATGCGAACAAGAGATTTCTGATCAATTTGGAACCTTATCTTTTCTCCATAGTTTACATCCCATAAAACGAGCCCTTTTGGATCTGCGGGTTGATAAGTAATATTTTTTGACGAATCAAATAAATTTAAAAATTCTTCTAAATTAATAGCTCCAATTCCCACCTCAATAACTTTTTTTGTCATTCTTCTTACTTGCTGCCTCAAAAATCCCTTGCTTTTAAAATCAAAAACAAGGAAATCGTCCTTGCATTGAATTGATGCGAGATCAATTGTTCTCTTGGTTTTAAGGTCTTTTAATTCCGCTTCGCTCTTACAAAAGTTACGGAAATCGTGAGTTCCTTCCAATTTTTTTAATGCCTTTTTTAATAAATCAATATTAATTTGAGCAATATTGTCTTGAGTATTGTGAATAATATATCTATAATGTCTTTGAACTGCATCGTGTCGAGGAGAAAATCCATTATGAACTTCTGCGAAACACCATGCACCGATATCTCGAGGAAGTGCAGAATTTATCTCCATTAAATGCAAATTCTTCTCTGAAGAAAATGCAAAACACGCACCTCGAGCTGAGACGTGTTTGTCGGTCCTGCTGGCAAATTCAAGCTTTGAATCCAGTGAACTAGTGATGTACCCTTTTTTTAATAAAGTTTTTAAGATAACTTCCTCGATTGTTAAAATTCCTGCTTGTCTTTGGGAACCACGATATTTTTTCGATCCAATATAATAATATTTTACAGCATATCTCTTCTTGAATGACATCTCCTTCCAGTTGCCAACTTCCAAGTTTTATTTCAATTGATGAGAAAAGTAACCTTGTAAGGGTAATCAAACATGGTAAAAAAATATGAAACGTTTTAATGCTAAGGATTTTTTTTTTAGGTAATAATCTATATCAATTGTTTTCAATTTGTAAACAATGAACAATTTCTAAAAAAAAAGATACATATGATTGACTCTATTAAAAATTCAAGAGATAAAATAAGAGCTAGCGTGAGCGTAAAATCGCACAACTTCGTGTTTTTCGTAGCGCTACTTTTGATATTTATAATGGCCCTTATTGTAAGGATCACGCCCATTATAAGGGGAGATGAACTCATTAAAGCATTTGATCCGTGGATTCAATGGTATAACGCAGAATACATCGACACGCATTCACTGTATGAATATTTCCACTGGCACGACGATAAGAGTTGGTATCCTTATGGTGTTGACAGGAGTTATCTTCGACCGGGACTTCCTTTTACTGCGGTTTTCATTCACAAGTTTTTAACTTTCATTGGGCTCCCAATTTCCATGTACGATGTCTGCTATTACTTTCCGGCGGTTATAGGTGCTGTATCTGTAGTCGTGATGTATTTCTTGGGAAAGGAGATATTGGATAAAAAATGCGGTCTTTTAGCGGCCTTTTTCATGGCGTTCAGCGTTGGATACATGTCAAGGACCATGGCTGGATTTTTCGATAACGAGACTATCGGCGTTTTCGGCTCGCTAATGGCAATATTGTTCTTTATAAAGGCGTATCGCACGGGAAAAATAACTCATTCTATTATTGGAGGCTTGTCATTAGGGTATGTAGCGCTAAGCTGGGGTGGTTATGAGTTTTTAATGTACATTTTTCCTATTATCGTTCTTATTTCGGTAATTACGAAAAAATACAACGAAAACATGCTAATTGCTTATGTAGGTGTCCAAGGAATAGGTGCGCTAATTTTCTCGCTTTGGATTGAATTTAATCCTGGAGATTTATTATCTTCCTTCGAAATTGGTGCCATTTTTGCATCTTGCCTTCTTTTAATTATATTTCACTTGATATATACCAAACGAGGTGAATATCCTCGAATATACAGGAATTTGATAAACCTTTTAAAATGGGGGATCCTTCCAATCGCATTAATTGGTGCAGTTATCATTTGGTTTTTTCCAGATGTTTTCTCTATTGGATTGAGTTCAAGGTTGCAAAGCATTCTTAATCCATTACTCAGAAATAATCTGGCCCTAGTAGCTTCAGTCGCAGAACACATTCCAAGTCCTTGGAGTTCATTTTACCACAACACGCTAATCCCTCTATTACTAGTACCCCTCGGGATCTATTTCTGCTTTAAACGAGGAAATGTCAAGGATATTGCGCTTATAGTTACTACATTGTTATTATTCTATTTTACAGGAAGCATGGTACGAGTCATTTTACTTTTTGCTCCCATTGCTTCTTTAGCAGGAGCTTATGGCCTTTCCAGCGTTTTAAACATCCACGGAAGTCTGGTTGGAGAGAAACGAGCTTCTGGAAGGAGTAGAAAAAGACAAAGACAGGCTAAAAACAAAATAACAACAGCAGAAGTGTTTGCGGTATATGCCGTTATTGGATTCATTTGTTTTGCCCAAGTAACGCACGCAGTAGATACTTCCGTCGATCAGTTGTCGTATGGCTCGATGGTGTTAGGTACGAGCATCCACGATTGGGAAGAGTCATTATCTTGGATGAGAGATAATTTAAATGGCAATGATGTGGTCGTGAGTTGGTGGGATTATGGATATTGGCTCACCCCTATCGGAAATGTGACTACAGTATGCGATAACGCCAATCTAAAACAAAAACAGGTTGGCATGGTGGGCATGGGAATGATGCAAACAGACGAGATCTACGCAGCCAAGGTGTTCCAACGACTTCAAGCTGATTATGTCCTCGTGTATTTTACGTATTTATACGAAGGTTTAGGTGGTGACGAAGGAAAGTGGCAGTGGATGCTACGAATATGCAACGATAATTACGAATATTACAAATCGCTCGGAATGGAAGAAGACAATTGGGGTGACGGCGAAGTATTCGACGAGAGCGAATACACTACGGAAACAGGTGTGAAAGGAGACAAGTGGTTTGATTGCACGCTTACCAGACTCATGTTTTATGGTGTTCCTACCATCGATCCTAGCTCTGAGTACTTTGAATATCAACACCAGCTCGTTCAAATATATAACCAACGCATATATAACTGGGAAGATCAAGACGGAGACACGTGGTTAACTCATATTCCCACAAATGGTGCGTACGAATCTAATGTGTTCGTACCCGTTTATTTCGGAGAACAAACGGGGCTTGGCCCTTCTTCATCCAATGGTCTTGTAAAATTATTTAAAGTCGATTATACAGTTCTTGAGTCGAGTTTCGAAATTCAAGACGCAAAAGTATACAATAGCGGTTATGGAACTTTTAATCTTCAAAATACCGGAACAAAGGATCTCACGATAACGGGTGTGTCCGTTAATGGTGTTGACTACAACTTTACTATGGGAAAAGGAAGTCATGCCGAGAATGCCTTGCCGGCAGGTGCGGACGATACGGTTAAGATTGATTTAGTGAACGACTCGTATCCATTAGACAGTCTCGTAAGTATTGATGTCTCGGCAGAGGCAGAAGGCTTAGCTCGTCCCTACGAGTTTACAGAACACACTGGAAATTTCTGGGTCACGGAAGCGGAAGAAGGAGATATTAAAATGAACGAACAGAATTGCCGCGTGGTTCAAATTACCAACGACTTGGTTGATATATTCTTGGATGTGGAAAATGTTGGATCTAGCACGGTGGCGATTGATAAGATTTACATTGATGAGGAATCCAACAATCTTATTGAAATGGGCGCCGATATTAGTTATACGAGTGGGTCTTCCATTTTATCTCCTGGACAGAAAGCAATCATACACATATCTGACATAGACTCTTCTGTTGCGGACTTCGATCCAATTAACGAAAAACAACATGTTATCGGTATTTCAACTTACAACGGCGTACGAGACGAATTATTGCTATCATCGAGTTACGAGGGCCATAATTTGACGATATACGATACCGAAAGGATTATTTCGCCCGAAATTTTCCTTGCAACGGATAGCTCTTGCAGGTATCATCTCCCCGTAGATCTGGATGCCACTCATGCTATCTCTTACGATAATGGCACAACTCAAGCGTTCTTTAAGGTTAAAAATTACGGCACCGAACCCGTGACGATAGGTCCGGTTTACATAACTACATCTGATACTTGGATGCAGGTTAATATTGGCGATTATTCTCGAATATCGGGAGGTACTAGTACGGAGTTGGATATCGGCGAAGAAGGAGTGTTCCTCATTAATATAACGGAATCAGAGTACTTCGACATTGATGTGAACGACGAGCTCGGCATGAAAGTCATCGGGACTGGCTCTGGTGGAAGCAGGTTATCGTCTGCGATTGCTTATGTCCATACGATCTCTGAAGGTGAAAGTTTTAAAATCATAGAGAGCGTGGATAGTAGCATTGCTAGCATAAACAATGTAGCAGCATCGTATGTCTTGGCCAACGGTACTGGACGAGTTTTGGTTAAAAATACAGGATCGACAAGTATAGACATTGATGTGGCGAATATCCTAGTTAATGATTCTTCTGTGGATTACCAATTCGTGTATGGTGATGCCCACTTAGAGCTACAGGAATGTGCCCTGATTCAACTTGATGTTGCCGATTACTTGGACTCGACTCAAACGCCTTATATCGAAGTAAATATCAGTACGACATCGTCACTTTACGATGTAGTTAACTTGCCAGTAAATTACAACATTGAAATCGATGAAACGGCTTCTAATGCCACAGAAGGCGGAAACTTGAACATTGTCGTGAATAACTACGGGTTATTAAACGCCACCATCAACGCACTTTATGTTAACAATGTTTCCATAGACCTTTCAGAATTCTCAGTAGATTTTGAAATCGAGGCGCTTACAGGAAGCCTTTCGCTCACTTTAAGCTGGTCTGATTTGGAAAATTATATCGGAACGGTAAATGTTAACGATGAATTAGAAATTCTTATCAGTACCCAAGAAGGAGCGGAAGACGACTATATCATTGTGGTTGATTAGAAGTAATTTTCCCTTTAAATATCTTTTTTTTAAATTATCGTTATTTGTTTTTTCTTTTGGATCTTTACAGATAAAATCAAAAAAGAAAGTGAATTAAAAATCAATGCAGTATCATGTATTTAAAATAATGCTAATGTTTATCTTATTGAAACACCCTAATGTTGAATACTCATGAGCCCCAACTTTAAGATAGAGTCTAGCTACGAGCCAGCGGGAGACCAACCCCAAGCAATAAAAATCCTTGCAAAAAATATTATAAACGAAAAACGCTTCCAAACTCTTTTAGGCGCGACTGGTACGGGCAAAAGCTTTACCGTAGCTCAAGTTATCCAAGAGGTTCAAAAACCTACATTAATTATGGCGCCGAACAAGACACTCGCTGCCCAGCTCTACAATGAACTTAAAGAACTGTTTCCAGAAAACGCAGTTCATTATTTCGTTTCTTATTACGATTATTATCAACCCGAGGCATATATGCCCGTATCGGGATTATACATTGAAAAGGATTTTAGTGTGAACGAGGAAATTGAGCGATTAAGACTGGCAGCTGCACATGCTCTTAGAACGCGCCAAGATGTCATTGTCGTGGCCACGGTATCGTGCATTTACGGTCTTGGAGATCCTGAATATTGGGAGAAGATAGCCTTGTATGTAGAGGAAGGAGATAAAATGGATCGAACTATCATAGTAAAAAAATTAATTAAGATGAGCTATGAAAGAAACGATATCGAATTTAAACGGGGAAATTTCAGGGTCAAGGGGGATATTGTTGACATTTTTTTGGCCTATTCCGATTACGGGATTAGAATATCCTTATTTGGCAACGAAATCGAAAGTGTTCAAGAAATACACCCCGTAACTGGTAAAGTTATCCGAAACCTTCGAAATTATCGAATTTTTCCCGCAAATCCTTTCATTATACCAGAAAAAAACAAAACGAGGGCTCTTGAACTAATCGAGAAAGAATTAGAAGATCAAATTGCGTTTTTTACAAGGGAAAAAAAGTACGCAGAAGCTCAAAGAATAGAAAGAAGGGTTAAATTCGACCTTGAAATGATGAGGGAGATGGGGTGGTGCAAGGGTATTGAAAATTATTCCAGACCATTAAGTCTTCGCGCTCCAGGTACGCCCCCAATGACGCTTATCGATTTTTTTCAAGGTGATTTTCTAATCGTTGTAGATGAAAGCCATGTGACTATTCCACAAATTCATGGAATGATCGGTGGAGATCAATCTCGCAAGAAAAATCTCGTGGATTTCGGCTGGCGTTTGCCAAGTGCATACGATAACAGACCGCTTACTTTTGAGGAATGGGAAGAAAAAATCAAATACATCGTATGCATGAGCGCAACACCTGGAGATTGGGAACTAGGAAAAAGCGGTGGCGTATCTGCTGAACAGATCATCCGTCCTACGGGCCTTGTTGATCCGATCGTGGAAGTACGTCCCGCAAAGGATCAAATAGACGACTTGCTTGGAGAAATCAAGAAGACCATCGCTAATAAGGGAAGAATATTAGTTACTACTCTTACCAAACGAATGGCAGAGGACATCGCTGAATATTATTCAGAACTTAACCTCAAGGTTGCATACCTGCATTCTGAGGTTGATACCGTCGAAAGGTTCGAACTGTTGCGTCAATTACGAGATGGAACCCATGACGTGTTAGTTGGCATCAACCTTCTCAGGGAAGGATTAGATTTACCAGAAGTTCAATTAGTTGCTATTTTAGATGCAGATAAGTTGGGCTTCTTGCGCGACACGCGTTCCTTGATTCAAACCATAGGACGGGCATCCAGAAATGTAAATGGAAGGGCAATACTTTATGGAGACAAGATGTCTCCCGCAATGCGAGCCGCCATTAAAGAGACAGATCGGAGGAGAAAGAAACAGATCGCCTACAACGAGGCTAACAACATTACACCCAAAACTATTCAAAAGAACATACTCGAATCACTTTCTGAAGAAAAAGAAATGCGCAACAAGGAAACCAAGAGACTAAAACGCACAATTGAAGAAAAATTAGAACTCTTGACAGAGAACGAGTTGAGAATACAATTTCTTGAAGAAAGAATGCATCTTGCCGCTAAAGAATTGCGATTCGAAGAAGCTGCTTTTTTAAGAGATAGGATCAAGGAATTAAAAGACTCATAAAGGATTTTCTTATTAAGTTCCGTTAAATTCAATTTTATTTAACAAATGATTGATGCATTCAATATCAATACATTTTCTCAAACTCGGATCGAACTTAACTTCATTTACAGGAATAGTTCCGAGATTTTGAATTGATTTTTGATTTAATCCAGCCCAAGACCCTTTTAAATCGCTTTCTGATAAGTCGGGCATTAAATATAGCTTATAATCGTTCGGATAATCGTCAATGGTGTCATCAAAATCACAATCTAAGAAAAAAGAGCGATCATTAATCGTAAAAAAAATTGCCCGAGGAACATCCCAAAAATCTTTATAAATAAATGGATACCAAGTCGTCATGTAATCCCCTCTTATATGTTTTATGAAAACTATTAATGAGTTTGAAAAGTAATTATTTTAATAATATTTTTTGATTAAATAAGAATTTAGTAAACTAGCGCGGCTATTCTGTTATAATATTTAAAGCTCTTTAGAATCGTAATATAACACTTATAAATAAAAACAATGAAATTTTTGTTTTTGCAATCATTTTTACAAGCATAGAATGAGTCAGAATATTGTCATAAAAGGTGCCCGTCAAAATAATCTCAAGAATATAGATGTGGTCATACCGAGGAACAAGCTAGTAATTGTAACTGGAGTGAGCGGGAGCGGAAAGTCTAGTTTGGCAATGGACACGCTATATGCTGAAGGCCAAAGAAGGTTCTTGGAATCACTTTCCAGTTATGCCAGGCAATTTCTAGGAGAAATGGACAAGCCTGATGTCGATTCAATCGAAGGATTGTCACCTGCGATTGCGATAGAACAAAAACCTTTATCAAAAAATCCTCGAAGCACGGTTGGTACCGTGACTGAGATCTATGACTATTATAGGCTTCTTTACGCAAATATCGGAATCCCTCATTGCACGAATTGCGGCAACGAAATAAATCCCCAGGCACCACAACAGATCATCGATCAGATTATGGATTCTATCCAAGAAGGGCAAAAATTTATTGTTAAATCGCCCGTGGTTCGAGATCGGAAAGGAGAATTTAAGGATCTCCTTCAAGATCTTCGAAAACAAGGTTATGTAAGAGTTGAAATCGACGATATTCAATATACGCTCGACGAAGAAATCAATCTCAAAAAAAATTTTAAGCATCACATAAATGTAATTATTGATCGGCTCGTAATGGATAAAGATATAAGATCAAGGCTCGCGGATTCCATTGAAACGGCCTTAAACTTGTCAGACGGCATTGTTATGGTCGAATTGCCTGAGAAAGAAGAGAATCGGACTTACTCAGAGCATTACGCTTGTTTAGATTGTCAAATTTCCTTTCCCACGCCCGATCATAAGCTTTTTTCGTTTAATATCCCACATGGAAGCTGTAAATATTGCAGTGGATTGGGAACGGTAATGGAATTCGATCTTCACTTGGTTTTAGGAGATGATTTAGACGTACCGTTAATACAAAGTGGTATTAGAAACATTCCTGGCTATGGGTCAGATTCGGGATATGGATGGCAACAAATAAAACAAGTCGCACGAAATTACGACTTGGATATCAAACACACGCCTATAAAAGAATTGGATTCTACAAGACTTTCAAAAATTCTGTACGGGACTGGAGAAGATATGATCGAATTTACCTTCAAGAGCGATAATACCGAATATAGGTCGGGAAAGAACGGCAGCATCTCGTCTTGGCAGATGACAAAATCTTTCGAAGGAATCATCCCAATGCTTCACAGAAGATATATGGAGACAAGCTCCCAAGCAAATCGGGATGTTTATGAAAGTTTCATGAATATGGTCCCTTGTCCCGAGTGCGCAGGTCAGAGATTGAGACCCGAAAGCAGGGCAATAAGGATCAACTCGTTAAACATAGCAGATTTATCTAATCTTTCTGTAAAAGATTCGGTCAAATTTTTTGAAAAACTGAAACTAACGGAGACTCAACAAAAAATAGTTAAGGAAGTCCTAAAGGAGATCAAGGAAAGGTTGTCTTTCATGGATAATGTTGGACTTGACTACATGCAACTTAGTCGGCGTTCAGATACTTTATCCGTAGGTGAAGCCGAAAGAATAAGACTTGCGACTCAGTTAGGATCGAGTTTGGTTGGAGTGTTATACGTCCTCGACGAGCCGTCTGTTGGTTTACACGCTCGTGATATCACTCGCTTGATCAAAATGTTGAAGAAACTACGAGATTTAGGAAACACCGTTGTAGTGGTTGAACACGATGACGAGATAATCCGTAACGCAGATCATGTGATAGATCTTGGACCTCTTGCAGGAGAAAATGGGGGAATGATTGTGGCTGAAGGTTCATTAAATCAAATACTTCAAGCCTCGTCCCTAACGGCAAAATATTTATCAGGAAGAGAAAAGATCGAGATACCTAAAAAAAGAAGAGTGCTAAATGGAGAATACATCGAAATTTTCGGTGCTCGGGAAAACAATCTAAAAAATTTGGAAGTGAAAATCCCCTTGGGGATATTTACTTGTGTTACTGGTGTATCTGGAGCGGGAAAAACAAGTCTTATCATTGATTGCTTATATAAAGGTCTACATAACTTAGTAAATACGAGAAGTACGAGGATTGTTCCAGGAGAATTTGATAAAATTACGGGACACGAACACATCGACAAGATAATCGACATCGACCAATCACCAATTGGTCGAACGCCGCGATCGGTTCCTGCAACCTATACGAAAGCCTTGGATTACATCCGGGAAATCTTCTCCACCCTACCAGAATCAAAGGCTCGTGGGTATAAAAAAGGGCGCTTTAGTTTTAACACCACTTCAGGTCAATGCAAGAAGTGCAATGGTACGGGTTACATCTTGAAAGAAATGTATTTCCTCCCGGATGTTTATATTAAATGCGATCTGTGTCAGGGTTTAAGATACAACGCAGAAACCCTCGAAATTAAATTCAAGGGTAATACGATCTCTGATGTTTTGAGGATGACATTTGATCACGCTTACGAGCTTTTCGAAAACTTTCCGAATCTTAAAAGAACGCTCAAGACTGTCAAGGATGTAGGATTAGGATATCTTGAATTAGGGCAATCTTCTACGACGTTAAGCGGAGGCGAGTCGCAGAGGCTAAAGATTGCTAGAGAACTAAGGAAAACGAGCACGGGTAATACATTATACATCTTGGACGAACCAACGACCGGTTTAAGCGCCTATGATATTAAAATTCTCTTAAAAGTACTTCAAAAATTGGTTGACAAGGGAAATACGATGATAATCATAGAACACAATATGGATGTCATTAAATCTGCCGATTATGTCATTGATGTTGGCCCTGAAGGTGGAGAAAAGGGTGGAAGGGTCATTATAAGCGGTTCTCCTGAAGATATTATCAAATCAAGAACGTCGCATACGGCAAAATTCCTCAAAAAATACCTTTCTTAATAACCCATGAGTCATGCTATTTCCCTTTTGGTATAATTAATAAAAGCATTAATTTTAACAAAAAGTAAAACATATAATTGATTTTTTTTATAATTATTTTAAAAAATCAACTTCTTTAATTCTTGTGAAAATACTTATCTTAAGTCACTTTGACGCTCGAGTAGGGCCGGTACCCTTTTTATTTGCACCTAAAACTATAGATGAAAAGATCTTGGATCAAATACCAGATCTGATGAATTTATTTGATGAAAATGGATTTTTCGTGCATATCGTTGGCGGATTTAAGAGTGCAAATCTCGTCTTTGAAATTCCCAATCCCCACTCTCGTGGAAAAGTGGAGATGCTTTTGATATCAGTGCTAATTACGGAAGGAGATCTTAATATTGAACTAGCAAAAGAGCTCTTACAACGATTCTCCGTGGAGCTAAACAATATTGATGACGCCTATCAAGCATTTTATCCACAAGCGACTAAGAATGGAACATTAGAAACAAAACATGAGGAAATAAATTCCCTTTTCAAAGCTTTTTACGATTCATTTCCAGAAGAAAGCTTTATTAAAAGAAGAAAGGACGCAAAAATATTTGTTTTTGGATTATCGAAAGCTGGTAAAACAACAATTATAAAGACGCTACAGAACTCTGAATTAAGAAATACAATCCCAACAACGAGTATTGGTATATCGAGAATTTACCTGAATAATTTATCTATATTAGCATATGACGCCCCTGGGCAATCAAAATTCAGAAATATGTGGACGGATTACTTGAAAAAGCAAAATGGGCTAGTCTTTGTTCTCGACGCGTCTAGAAAGGAGAAATATTCAAGCGCAAGAGATATATTACACCATATAGCCGGACAAGAAGATATGAAAGACTTGCCCTTGCTTTTGCTATATAATAAAGTGGACCTTTATAGCCCTAAGATCGAGGAAATTAACCAACTTTTAGAAATAAACAAGTTAAATAGAACCAATCTAAAATCTTTTTTAACAACTGGATTTGATAGCTCTATGATTAATGATGCGTTTAGTTGGTTAAGCCAACAATTGTTATCTCTAGTAGAACCAACTGAAAGTGCCGTTTTAAAGGAAAAAATTGGAGAAGGAATAATTTTTTCTATATGGGACGATACTATCGGGCTGGAAGTAATTGGTGTGTATCCAATTAACGCTTTCAGTGATCCTGAAGTCTTGGCAATCAATTGTTTTTCAATCTCTCAGACGATTTTTGGAGGAGATAAGTTTAAGAAAATATCTGTTATCTTTCCCTTCGTTCATTTAAAAGCTAAAATCGCCATATACTTTGATTATGTAGAACACTCTACAGTTCGGGGAGGCAAGTTACCTCTTTCAATGCTAATTTCTTTTAAAGAAGAAGTTCCAAACGAATTCATCCACCAACTTGATTCCGTTGTTTTTAACGAACTTACTAAAATTAAACCACATTACTCTGAAAAAGAGAAAATAAAAAACGATCTAAAAAATGTATTCGAAATGATATCCGAAATCCGAAAATCAGGATTATTTACGCTTGGTGGTGCGAAAAACGTGCCTTTAGATGAAAGGAGCACAAAATCTACAATTACTACTTTTCAAGAATATTTTGAAGCCTTCGGAAATAAATCAGATCTTTCCTATCTTCGGGAAATTCAACCTTCATATGAAAACGAATCCCATTGTTCAATATGTTATGAAGAATTCAAGGAACGGCAAACCATCATTCGTACTGCATCTCATTTAATCAAAGTATGCGATACTTGTCTTCACGAGATAACCTTAGCTGATATAAATATGATACACCAAATGTTTTTAGCATACGGGGGGTATTTTGGGATGAAAAAAACTCAAAATGGGAAAGACGAGAATATAATTGCGTTTTTAAGAAACGAAATTAAATCTAAAAAAAATGGGATAGATCCCATCGATAGACATGTTAAGGTTCTGCACGAATCCTTATTGTTGGGTATTTATCCAGAGCGATTTAAGAAAGATGTATTACCTTATTTAAGAACCTGATAATTAAGAGCTGGTGTTCGTGTCTTTAAAAAATCAAAACGATGCTGCAATGATTATGGAATTATTTAATGATATCATGTGTTTAAATCAAGTTTTCCTTATCAATAAAAATTCGGGGATTTGTGCCTATTTCTGGAGTAATAATAATTATCACCAGAATTTAAAAAATCTTGATGATATTTTAAGCACAATATTTGAATTTGGAACTAGGATTAACGCACAAGCAACCATTAATAATATAAAATGCGGAAGTTATTATCATATTGCCATTGCAGATGGTCACTATTTTCGCATCGCTGTTGTACAATCGAAAAAACCTTCATTGCTGTTTCGATTTAAAATCCAAAGACTTCTCAAATCAATTGAAGCCGAATTAAAAGGTTCAAAAAAAGAGGTTTCTCTCAACATTGAAAGTTTTAATAAAATTGAATCCATTATTCAAGACGAGCTCTATTTATCATTACTTCTTGCTTACAAAATCAACTACGATTATGAAAACTCGGATAAACTCCTCGAACATGATACTACTGATGTGCTCAAGATCGCGAATATTCTTATCCAAGAATATAAATCCCCCTTTTTTTTCATCCCAATTCTTGTACGAGAAATCTCTGAAAAGATGGATATAACATTCGAACAGATTCTCCATTCAGTTGTAGATCTTCAAAAGTTGAATATTATCGAACCTATCAAAATCCAGCAAACTTATGTTTCTCCATCAAAAAAACAATTTGAACTCATTGAGCGATCAGCCGATTATATTAATCCCAAAAAACTTGTAGCTTTTATTGAAACTCGAACTCCGATTGAAAGAGAAATTTTTTTTTTCACTCTTGTTCGAAGAAAAAAAATCGTTTCTCCTCCAATTAAAGTAGAGGATGTAGCAATTAGAATAGAAAGCGTGAAATCTGCAAGAAAAAATCTTGAAGATTTAAAAAAAAAGGTAAAATCAGCACTAAAAAAGAAAGATTTTGAAATTATAAAAATCTTATATAGAGAAGCGATCAGAATAGCGTGTTATTGGAATTTAGCAGAAAATCTCAAGTTTTTTATAAATGTACGACGATTGGTAAAGATAGAAGAGAATAAAAAAAAATTAGAACAATTTAAAGCAAGAGCTGAAAATGCCCAGAATGCTGGTCACGCAAATCAAGCGTCTCATTATTTTTCCTTGGCAAGTGAAGTAGCATATTTACTTTATCATTTAGGTGATATAGAAATATATGACGATTTATGCGTTCTTGCAAAGCAAAAAAACCAGATTATAAAATTATGATTCTATCTTTAATAGAAAAACTCTAAATCTAGTGTTCATTTTTAACCTATAGATATCTGTGCTAGGTGCAAAAGATGGGAGAAAACACGAATAAAACAATTAGGGCGCCGATAGCCTGTATTTTAGGGCACATCGATCATGGTAAGACATCGCTTTTAGATTATATTAGAGGAACAATCGTTCAACAACGAGAAGCTGCGGGTATAACGCAACATATTGGGGCCTCTTATTTCCCATTGGACGAAATTAAGAATTTTCTTTCAAAATCAAGACCAGAATTCGCTCAAAAAGACTTTAGACTCCCTGGAATCCTCATTGTCGATACACCTGGTCATGCGGCCTTTATGAACTTGAGAAAACGAGGTGGTGCCGTGGCAGATATTGCGATCTTGGTGGTCGACGTAACAGCTGGTACGATGCCGATAACATGGGAATCTGTGAGAATCCTTCGTGAGCGTAAAACTCCGTTTATCATCGCTGCAAACAAGATAGATCGCATTTCTGGATGGAAACCCACCAAGGACGCCGATTTCTTAGATACATATAACAAGCAGAAATCTCATGTCAAAGAATTCTTGGACGAGAAGATCTTTTCAATTATCGGAAATTTTCTCGAGGAGGGTTTCAAGGATTGCGATGTTTATTATAAGATCAAGGATTTCACGCAAAAGCTCGCTATAGTACCTACAAGCGCAAAGACTGGTGAAGGAATATCAACTCTGTTAATGATTCTTATGGGATTAGTACAACAATACTTAACGAATAACTTGAAATTTTCCGAAGGTCCTGCCAAGGGAGTAGTTTTAGAAGTCAAAAAAGAAAAAGGCCAAGGAAAGACGATGGATGTTCTTATTTATGACGGAGTGATTAATAAGGGCGATGATTTCATCGTAGGTGGATTGGATGGCCCCATCAAATCAAAAGTCAGGGCTTTACTCACACCAAAACCACTAGATGAAATTCGAGATCCAAGACAAAAATTTGACACCGTTGATTTTGTGAGTGCTGCCGCCGGCATTAAGATTTTAGCGCCGAATATAGACGATGTTGTTGCAGGGTCTCCATTTAAAATAGTTGGAGATCCTTCTGACGAGGAGCGCGTGTATCAAGAAATCGAAGAGGAAGTTGATGCTATCAGGATAAAGACGGATAAAGCAGGAGTTGTGTTGAAAGCCGATACGCTTGGTTCTCTTGAAGCGCTCGAAAACCATTTCTCGAAAGAAGGCGTTAAGATTAGTATCGCTGATGTAGGACCTATTAAAAAAGAAGATATAATCAATGCTGGTATTGTTCGTGGCTTCGATCAATACTCTGCAGTAGTATTAGGTTTTAACGTTCCCATATTACCTGAAGCCGAAGAACAGGCCTACAAGGATAATATTAGGATCTTCACAAACGATGTGATTTATCGCTTGCTCGAAGATTATATCGAGTATTCAGAAACTAGAAAAGCCGAGGACACCGCAAAAAAGTTAAACGAGCTCATCTTACCAGCTAAACTGAAGATGCTTCCCGATTATGTGTTTCGAAACTCAAATCCCGCAGTTTTTGGTGTTTCCGTGGAGGTTGGTACTTTGAAACCCAAAGTTCTTCTCATTACAGATAAAGGAAAAAAAGCAGGGAGGGTTCACCAAGTACAGGACAAGGGTCAGTCGCTTGAAAAAGCAGAAAAGGGTTCTGAAGTCGCAATATCCGTAAAAGGTATAGAAATTGGACGAGACATAGAAAGAGACGAGACATTATTCGTTAGTCTTCCTGAATCTCATGTAAGACAATTAATGGCGCGTTTTTTGAACGATATGACTTCAGATCAAAAAGAAGCACTCCGCGAGTATATAAAAATGATGCGAACTCACTCACATCCTTGGTGGGGAATGTAAAAACGAATAAATTTTAATCCGATACTTTTATTGCTTCTGTTAATCGAATATCTCTCGACGAGCTGCCAAGGAGGATCTTGAACTCACCTGGTTCTACCTTCCAAGATTTCGAATTTTCGTCGTAAAATGATAGATCTGCAGGATGTAATTCAAAAGTTATCTTTTTATATTCGCTTGGTTCTAACATTATTTTTTGAAAACCCTTGAGTTCTTTAATTGGTCTTTGAACGCTCGATTCAACATCTTGCACATAGAGCTGAACAACTTCGGCTCCTCGACGATTACCTGTGTTGCAAAGGTCTAATGAAATCGAAAATGCATCCTTTTGATTGATTACTTCTCTTGAAATTGATAAATTTGAATATTCAAAGGTGGTATACGATAAACCATGACCGAAACAGAATAAGGGCTCTATGTTGTTTATATCAAAATGGCGATAACCCACAAAGATACCTTCCTCATATAGGACATCGTCGTAAGCATATTTAATTCGAAATTCATCTTTTTTTATACTGAGGTCCCCTTCCTTCAATTTATTCCAATCTTTTATACCTGGATACGATAATAAAGAGGCATGTGCAGGAGAATCTGAAAGTTTTCGTGGAAATGTTATTGGCAACTTTCCAGATGGGCTCACATCTCCAAAAATGATGTCAGCCAAGGCCATTCCTCCCTCCATCCCTGCATACCACGCTTGAATTACGGCGGGAACCTCATTTATCCAATTATCCATTGCTACGGGGGATCCACTAATCAGAATAACGATTGCATTAGGATTCTTCTTAACCGTTTCTTTTATAAGTTGTTCTTGTTCCAAAGGAAGTTCCAAATAAAGTCTGTCTTTGTTTTCATAATCGTTAAATTTTTTGTGATTTAGTCCAACGCAAATCACAGATACATCGCTTTTTTCTACTGAAGAAATAATTTTAATTTTACCCTTGCATTTTAACTTGAGTCCTTTGTAGGGTGTTATTTCGTATAACGCGTTCACGGAAGAGCTTCCTCCTCCCGAGGCCATCTTCTTTTTCGCATTTGGTCCTAAAATTGAAATTTTTTTAATTTCGTTTATATTTAAAGGAAGCAAATCACATTCGTTTTTGAGGAGGACCATTCCCTCTTGAGCGATTTTTCTCGCAAGTATTTGGTGCTCGGGAGCATTTCGATATTTTTCAAAATCAATATTCCGTTCCTCTAAAAAACCTACCAAGAACATAACGCGAAGTAATCTCATAAGATTGTTATCTATATGGCGTTCTTCAAGAAAACCCATATCAAGGGCGCGTTTTAGCTTTTTTGGATGATAACAAAAAGCTTGATTTTTAGGGATCATTTTTACATTTCCAGGCATTTCTAGACTCAATCCTGCTTTAATGCATTTAACAGTGTTCGTGAAACGGGTTGCGAACCAATCCGACATGACAAAACCACGGAAATCCCATTCTTTTACGAGCTTATCTACGAGTAAATCGTGGTTTTCACAACCATATTCTTCGTTTATCCTGTTATAGCAAGCCATAACGCTCCAGACATTGGCTTCTTTCACTGTTGCTTCAAAAGCAGGTAAATAAATCTCTCTAAGAGCTCTTTCGCTTATCTTTGAGTTAACTTTAAATCTATTAAATTCTTGATTATTTGCAGCGTAATGCTTTGCACAAGCAGCTATTCCTTGACTTTGAATTCCTTTTACCACCTTTACTGCCAAGATTTTATTTAGAAATGGATCTTCCGTCTGATATTCGAAGTTCCTACCACATAAAGGTGTTCTTTGAATGTTTATTCCTGGAGCTAAGACGATTGAACGCCCAATAGATTTGGCTTCTTTGGCTAGCGCAACTCCAAACTGTTCAGAAAGGTGAGTGTTCCATGTAGCAGTCCTGCAAGTCGCAACGGGAAAATACGACATCTTTCCTGCAAAACGTACGGCAAAACCTCCGATTCCGTGTGGACCGTCCGTCATTTTTAAAGATGGGATTCCTAGTCTTTTTATCGATTTTGTCCAAAATAACTTTTTTCCCGATAATAGCGACAATTTTTCTTCGAGCGTTAAGCGAGATAACAGATCTTTAACTCTAAATTCGATTTCCAAATTCTCGTCTTGATAAGCCAATTTTTCATTTCTTTCCATATTAATAATAATTTCACACTCAAGATATTTTTATTTTCAATTTGATGATTTATCACAATTAAAGAACACAAAAAATCCAATATAATCGCTATCTTTGAATTTTTTACATGATTCTTAATCAAAGGACATTTAAAACGCCCTTCATTTTTAATAATTAAAGCGGTTTAGGTCACAAATAAGTAATAATATGTATAATATTATATCATAAGATAAAAATTAAATGTCGTAGTTTGAATATATGACAAGAAAAGTTGATTACAAACAAAAAATCTATCAATGCATTCTCAATAATGGTTATGGATTGACGGTAACAGATATAGCTAACGAAATTAACTTTAGTAGGAATACTGTTTATAAGTACTTGGAGATCCTCGAAAACGAAGAGCTCATTTATAAAAAAAAGATAGGAATGTATACGCTATACTTTTCTCAAGAAGAAAACATCTTAAACAAGGACTTGATAATCTCCTTTTTAAAAGGGCTCCTACTCAATTTGAAAAGCGCTTTTCCCGATAAAGGTGCAATGTTTCAAGAATTTGGGAGAAACATGGCAAAAACAATGAATATCAGCTTTTCTGAAAATGATTTAAAGTATTTCAAAAAGCTCATGTACGAATCCGATGAGAAAATCTTGGAATCTATTGGCAACTATCTTCCGTACTTTAACCTCATTCACGATAGCGTCGCCGTTTCAGAAATTACAATCGATAAAAAGAATAAAAAAGCCTCGATAACTTTCGTCAATTCAGACATGTTAGATCTTACGGACGATTACATCTATTATTTTTACCTCATCGTGGGTTTGATGGAAGAGACATTGTCTGAACATATTGGAAGGGATATTAAATTCGATGTGCTTGAATACGAGACCTTTGATGTAAAAAAAAATAGTTTCGTCAAGATTTCTGTAGGCATCCAAGTTATGCTTCCTGACATCGAGATGAAAGAATACGATGAAATTATTCCTAAAAATAGCGAAATCCCAGATATTGAAAATTTGAAAATGATACTTAATCCTCAAACTCTCTCATATATAGTTCACGCGTGCGTTCTCGGTCAAAATCTGCTAATTATTAGCGAAAATGATGAAGTTAAAGCACTACTCATTAATTTTGTAAGGACAATATATAGCGAACTCTTTGATATCAACTTTTCCGTTGAAAATAATGGATTTTATCAGAAAAACAAGACACTTTATAAGGATTACATCGTAATAGGGGGATTAGAAATAATTTACGACAAAAAAAACTTACTTAATAAACGAAAAATTAAAATTGAAAGCGTTATAGTCCAGCAGTTTTTCAACGAGCCCTCCCCTGATAAAAGCTTTTTCTCTCTTAGGCGAGAAATGCAAAAGGCTTACATGCTTTCTAAGGAATTATCGGATATCATTTCTGATTTTTTTAAGCAAAACAAGGAATCCAAGGAAATAGATTCGAAAATGATAACGGATGCCTTGGAGAAAAAATATAACACGAGTTTAACCACATCTTATTTAACTTTTTTAGTCGATATCATGGAAAATTATTTTGGTGTGAGTGTTCCAAAAGTCTGGAAGTTTTTCTTGTTCCAACTTTAACCTTGTTTTCGAATCGGTTGCAACGATTACTATCATTATGAAAGATAATTATTTAGGTTTCAATTCATTATAGGCAATATGTACAATTACTAAAGTTTTAAGTTTGAACCAAAATGAATTCTATTGAGCAAGTATTACGAATTGTGCTGGAACAAATAACACCCGCTCCCGAAGAAATCTATATCGTTAACGAGATTGTTAATGTTCTTACAACCTTATTAAAACAATCCGCAAGCGAAATGGGTATACCTATTACTAATATCGAACCACAAGGCTCTACAGGGATCAAGCAAACTCATCTAAAAAACGATTTTGATATAGACATTTTTGTTGGATTGAATCATACATCGTATAAATTGAAGCATCCTGGTTTAAGCAAGAATAAGCAAAAAAAGGAATTTAAAAAAGATTTCTTAAATCTTTGCAACGATTGGATCTTGAAGTCCCTTTCACTGAAACAAATTCAAAATTCGAATATTTTATACGCAGAACACCCCTATGTGAATGCAAGATTCGTTGATAAAGAAAAAAATCTCGATATCAAGCTCGATGTCGTGCTTTATTTCGACTTAACACTCGAATATATTAGAAAACATGGGCCCATAACCTCCGTTGATCGATCTCCGTGGCATGGGCGATTCGTAAGAGATAATCTATCAAGAGACCAAAAAAACGATGTAAGACTCCTAAAACAATTCTTCAAGAGCAATCATTGTTATGGAGATAAAAGTGCTCTTGGTAAGGGAGGCTTCATAGGATATAGTGCAGAATTGCTGATATACTATTACAAGAACATTATCAATGTTTTTAATTACTTTAAGGAGCTGAATTTAAAACCTTTAGACTATTTTAATAGAGATAAAACCGAGATCCGAGCAATACATCACTTTCAAAACGATTGTCTGATAATTATAGATCCCGTCGATAAGAACCGCAATGTTGCTTCAGCTATTTCAGAAAGAGCTTATAAATATTGTCGTCAAAGAATAAAAGAGTTTCTTAACTCTCCAAACGAAGATTTTTTTACGGTACAACCAATACCCGAAATTAAATCACTAGATCTTGCGAATTATTTCATTATTGAATGTAAAAATGTGGATAATAACATTCATTATACTATAAATAGGGATAAATTATACTCTTTAGCCGAAAGTCTGAAAAAAAACGGCGAAAAAGAATTTTCTCACGAGCAACGGTTTGGAGGAATAGAGTTTGAAGTGTACTTTGAAAGTGATATTGAGGAATACAACATTGTGATATATTGTGAGACACCAAAGATTTCATCTAAATACTTTAGAAGGGGACCTTTAATCCAAAATATATCTCATTCAATGAAATTCAAGCAAAAAAATCAAAATTATATCGAAAAGAATGGTTATTTATGGGTTGAAACCAAGAGAGATTTCGTAGAATTCCTCGCTTTTCTCAAGGATTTTGTTGAAATTCGTATTCCCAATAATTTAAAAATAACAAACATTGCAATTGGTGCTGCCGTTCAAACGAGATCTGGTAGGAGGGCATTGTACGCTTTAAAAAATTATGTACTGCCCTTTCTTAGTATTTAATATATTAATTATGAAAAAAAATAATAACGCAAATACGAATATCGTGAGTTTGGAAAGAATTAAATACATGATTATTGAATTAGAAGTAGATGAGATAAAAGATGCCATTCAAGAGATTCTTAACGCTCAAAAGATTGATCCTTTAGAAATAATAAAAATTATTTCTAGTGGAATGAAAGAAGTTGGTAGGAAATACGAACAAAAGGATTATTATCTTGCAGAGCTTATTCTTGCTGCTGAAACCGTTAAGAATGCCTTTGAAGTGATTAAACCTGTCATATCGAATGAACTTATCTCTAAAAGACCTGAAAAAGTAATACTTTGTACGGTAAAGGGTGATCATCATGATATTGGAAAAAATCTAATTGGAACTCTGCTAAACATATCTGGATTTCAAGTTATTGATCTTGGAACGGATGTTGACGCTTCTTCGATAATTTCAACTATTCGAGAAACAAACGCGAGAATTGTTGCTCTCAGCACCCTACTTACGACAACAGCCCCTCAAATTGAGATTGTTCACCATAACTTGATAGAAGCGGGTTTGAGGGATAAGGTTTCCCTCATAGTTGGGGGAGCGCCTCTGGATGCTCAACTTGCTATTCAATTTGGCGCAGATGCATATGGAGAGAACGCCCTTGATGGAGTCAAGCAAATTATAAAATTATCTAAAGATATAACATCAAGCTAAAAGTGAAAAAAGATGGATTAGTATAATGGATTCTTCTTCTTGATCTGTTCTAAGTAAAATATCGCTAAAAATAATAATATTATATTGATTTCTTCTAGATAATGTTTTTCGTTAGGGTTTTTAAAATTCATATTACTATTTTGAAAAAACGCAAAAATCGCTCTTTAATGCTCTTATTCGTAAAATTTTTTAATTTTCTCGCATTTAATTCTTTCAATTTAGTCTCGAAATTATGCAGTAAAACAACAATTATTTCTTAATTTTACGAGAATAAACAACTAAAATTGATAAGTGAACATTATGGTTAAAGTAAAAAACCCTGAAGAAATTCAAAACTTGATAATAAAGGGTTCGTACGAAAAAAAAAGGATTTTTAGTATCGTAGCTCACATAGACCATGGTAAAACGACCGCTTCTGATTACCTCATGAGGAGGGCGGGTCTCATGCGAGAAGAAGACGCAGGACAGCTCCAAATGACCGATTCTGATGAGGAAGAACAGGAAAGAGGAATTACAATTTTTACTAGCGTCGTCCTATTGGCTTTTAACGATCCTAGAAAACCGAAAGACGAAGAACCGTATATATTTCAGATTAACGACACTCCCGGACACATATCGTTCACGGGAGAAGTATCTCGAGCACTTCGAGGCAGTGACGGTGCCATTATATTGGTAGATGCTCTCGAAGGCATAATGACACAAACGGAAACGAATATTCGCTTGGCAGTAGGAGAAGAGTTATCCAAGCCCGTTCTATTCATTAATAAGGTCGATCGATTGATCGCAGAGCTCAAGCTTAAACCAGCTGATGTGTTCCAAAAAATCGACGCAATCACTAAAGAAATTAACGACCTCATCAAAAAAATTAGACCAGAAGGATTTGATTGGGGTGTTGATTTTGCCAAGAATTCCGTGGCCATTGGTTCAGCAAAGCATGGCTGGGGATTTACTTACGAGATCTTGTTAGAAAAGGGACTAAAGCCCCAAAATGTCTTCGAAAAATACGCTGAAGGAGACATCCAATGGTTAAGAGACACCCTTCCTTTGGACGAAAGCTTGCTCAGAATGGTTGTCGATCACCTTCCAGACCCTATCAGTGCGGCAAAATACAGGATTCCACACATCTGGAGCGGTGATCTTAATTCCGAATTAGGTCAAGCCTTACAAAAAAGCGATCCAAACGGTCCATTGTACGGAATGATTACAAAAATTTTCTTGGATCCCAAGAAAAACTACCAAGCAACGCTCATTGGTCGTGTCTTTTCAGGTACTTTCGACCAAACAGATTCTATTTACCTTATTGGAAGTAGGAATACTAATCGAGTCAAACGCTTGGGCGTCATGGAAATAACGGATATATTAGATGTTCCTAAAGTACCCGCTGGGAATTTATTTGCCATGTTTGGATTTATTTGCCCATCAGGTGAAACCTTCATGAACGCAGAGGATCTGCCGAAGAACAAAGAAGAACAGAAAAAGATACCCTCATTTGAAACCATACAATACGCTTGCGAGCCTGTAGTGTCTCGTAGCATTAAATCGAAAGATCCTCACGATATTGACAAGCTCACGGAAGTAGTAAGTAAATGGCTCCAGGCAGATCCCACGGCGGAATACCGAATGGATAAAGAATCTGGAGAATTCATCTTAAGTGGTATTGATCCTTTACAAATTGAAATCCTCACCAAGCGTATTAATAACCAAGTTGAAATCGTTATAGGAGAACCAATTATCGTTTATAGGGAAAAAATCACGAAAAAAAGCAAGGATTATCATACCAAATCTGCCAACACTCATAATCGAATCTTGTTATTTATGGAACCTTTAGACGAACAGACAGAGAAATTAATTGAATCAGGCAGGATTCACGATCTACAGGACGAAAAAGAGCGAGCAACCATTCTTAGAGACGAATTAGGGTGGGACGCAAAAGAGGCTCGTCGTATTGTCGATGTATATCAAGGGAGCTTGCTAGTAAACGGAACTTCTGGTTTGCAAAGGTTCGACAAGGTAAAATCCTATTTAGTGGCGTCATTTAGAGATTGGCTTGGTCAATGCATTCTTGCTAAAGAACCCGCTGCTGGTATGAAAATAACCTTTACTGACATGACCATCCACGAGGATACGAGACATACGGGATATGGTCAGATTGCTGGAATGGTCTGGTCGGCAATGTCGTTAGCAATGCTCGACGCAGGACCTCATTTATATGAACCCATACAGAAAATTGATATTAAAACTCCAGAAGGAACCGAAGGTAGCGTCAGCGGAATTATCAACAAGCGACGGGGAAGAATTTCCAACGTCATTCCTGAAGGAGAATACGTGCGAGTTCAAGGACAAATTCCTGCCGCAGAAACTATTGGTATCGCTGACGAAATTCGAGGTGCTACTCAAGGACGAGCGTTCTTTGGATACGAATTCTCAGGATTCGAAAGAGTACCGGGAAGCTTGGAAGAAAAACTCATTTTAGAAATTCGTAAGCGTAAAGGAATGCCCGAAGAATTGCCTTCAGGAAAGTCCTGGGATAGATTTATCTACAAAAGAACCTAAATCATTAATTTATTTTTTTTATTTTTTCTTTTTATTTTATCAATTTATGATCTGTTTTTTTAAAGTAAATTAATAAAGAAAATATAAAAAAAAGTAGTGAAAGCCCCTTATTATTTAGATATTAAAAACTGTTTTGAGTTCTTTCGGTTCGTCAATTAAAACATCAGGATTGAGTTCTACCAAAGCGTTCTTTTTAGCTAACCCGGTTGCAACCGATACTACTTTCACATTTGCCGCTTTACCCGCAAGGATGTCAGATGTCATATCACCAATGAAAACTGCGTTATTATTTTTTACATTCCATTTATTAAGTATCTTGAGAATACCTTCTGGACTGGGTTTATTTTCGTTAACATCGTTAAATCCGATGATTACATCGAAATACTTGCTAATATTATATTTATCAAGTATCTCTTCTGCGTATGTGCTCTTATTATTCGTTAAAACGGCTAGCTTAACCTTTTTAGACAAGCTTGATAATAATCCATCGATCCCTTCGAATAATTTCGCACTTTTTCGGTATTCGTTGAATTGATTGAATAAAAACACTACTATCCTCATTTTTTTAAAATAACTCAACCCTTTAAAAAATGAAGCGTCCTTTAGTAAGGTGTAAGAATTTAAAATTATTTGAGGAAGCGGGTAATTTTGTACGTCTTCTAAGAGGTGAGCAACTTCTTGGAGGGCGTTATCGAGGTCAACTTTCATCTTGTATTTTTCGACACCATCTTGAACTGCTTTTCGAATTGAAGGTCCCACATCGTATATCACGCCATCTAGATCAAATATGATGCCTTTGATTGTGCTCAAATCAATTGTTCCCATGATGAGTTGAATAAATGATTAAATTAATTTTAATTTAATCAATTCGCAGGAATTTTTTAATCCCTTTTTCCTTAAACCTCCGAGCTAAATCGGAAATTTTATTTAATATCCTACACTACAGTACTCATAAAAATCAATGATTTATGATAATATACTTGATATATTGGAATGAGAAAACATGAGTTATGTAAAATTTAAAATACCAGAAAACTTGCAATCGGCAATAAAAAACGCCGTTCAGACGATAGCAGAAGCGAAAGATAGCAAGATACGAAAAGGAATGAACGAAGTTACCAAGTCAATAGAACGTGGAACTTCCAAACTCGTAATTATGGCAGAAGATGTGAGTCCTCCCGAAATATTATTTCACATCCCATTATTGTGCGAAGAGAAAAAAATTCCTTATGCTTATGTCGCTACGCGTAAAGAAGTTGGAAATATAGCAAAGATTAATGTAAGCGCGAGCGCGATTTCCATCGATAGTGTAGGTTCAGGAAACGATAACATTCTCAAGGATATCGTCAAGAAAGTTAATGAGTTGAAAAAATAGACCTTGGTGAAAGTGTTTGGTTAAATTAGACAAGTCAAAAGGGGATGGTGGTTCTTCAGATGACGATCAATCCATCCCCGCACAAGTCATCCAAATAGTTGGACGAACTGGACTCACGGGAGAGATCTCTCAAATAAAGGTAAGACTTCTTGAAGGAAGAGATAAAAATCGTATTCTTACTCGAAATGTGAAAGGTCCCATACGTGTAGATGATGTTATCATTCTCAGAGAAGTCGAACGGGAAGCAAGAAAATTAAGGAAAAAAAGATAGATAGAATTTTTTATATTCATTTTAAATTTATGGGTTAACCTCTAGTTGTCTGTTTAGAGGGTTTTAATTCTAATTTTTTCAAAAAATAAAAAAAAGATTATTATTCATTCTCAATTTTTTCCTTGAGAATTAAATCAATAAAATCTAAAGTTTCAAATTCCTTTGCTAAAAATTCTTTTAAAGCGATTCTGATAGCTTCAGATCTGCTAGGAATCAGCTTGAGTGAAATTAACTTTTGTATGATGTCATCGTATTGGTTTGGAATGTTGATGGTAATATTTTTCATGGGTTCTTTTAATTCTTCATCCGAATCGTTGAATCGATGTTTTCTTCCATATTCTTCTAAGAAATGTGCCATTGTAACATCTCCTTTGTTTTTTAGATAAAAATTATTGTTAATTGATTTGAATAAACTTAAGTAAAATAGCCGGTATGTTATATTCCCTATACTATTTCCGCTTTTCCTTTATATTACTATTTAGTAATTACTCTTTTATAAAATTATGCCCTATTTAAAGCGCTTATATAATGTAGTCCATATCAGATGCAAGATTTTCAGTTTGGAAACAAGAATTTAATAAGCAACTAAACAGTTAGCAATCATTATTTGAAAATTGATGAACAGAAATTTATATGCAATTCAATGGGGATTAGAATATCAGATGAGCGTTTACATTCTATCCTTTTTTTTTACATATCTACCACGCGTTTCAATAACAGATATATTTTTAATGATTTCTTTAGCGTTGTTAGGGCTATTTAATTCGTATTCAGCATTATATCCATCTAAAAACGCTTGAAAGCATGTCTTTTGTAGGTTACCGTGAGATGATTGCAAGACTCTTTTGAAAAGGTGTAAATCAACGCTTTTATCTTCGATAGAATCGGAGTATTCATGTAAGCCAAAGTCAATGAGAAAAATTTCTTCATCTGGTGTCACTATAATATTTGAAGTCGTTATATCGCCGTGTATATGACCGTTATAGTGGAGTTTTGCTATAAAAACACCAATTATATTGAAATATTCCTTAAGTTTCTCTTTTTGAAGCGAATTCATTAATTCCTTCATTTTCTTTCCTGGAATGTATTTCATTACAATCGTTGATGTGATCGGATCTATATCGTATACTTGAGGGCAATTAACTCCATAATTTTTTACTTTAATGAGTGCCTTAGCCTCGCTAAATGTTCTTTTAGTTCTTATAAAGGTATCTAATTGTTCTATCCGATAATTTTTTGCAACTCGTTCCTTAAAAATGACATCCTTACCAAACCACTTTCCCTTAAATAGCGTGGCCTCAGCTCCCTTTTGAACGATCTCTCCCTTAACTATATTTTCCTTTACCATGTTAATGATCCCTCCAAGGAATGCTGATTTTATCCATTCGTTCTTTCGGTTGTATCGAAGTCTCTGAAATGTCGTGAGAACCCATTGTTAAATACCTGAGTATCCCCGTCCACCCAATCATCACGCCATTATCTCCGGCGAACTTCAAGGGAACGACCTCGAATCTAGCAGCGTGCTCCTTGCTAATGTATCGAATCATGTCTTGAAGCCTACGATTAGCCGCTACTCCTCCGGTTAAAAGAACTTCCGTTTTTCCAGTATGTGCAAGCGCTCGCTCGGTAACTTCTGTTAACATGGAAAAAGCTGTTTCTTGGAGGGAATAGGCTACATCGCTCAATGTATATTTAATTCCGAAATCCTTTGATTCTATCATTCGTTTTGCCGCAGTAAAAAGTCCAGAAAAAGATAAGTCCATTCCTTTTACAACATATGGTAGTTGAATGTATTGTTTAGCTTCAAGAGCGATGTTCTCGATTTTCGGGCCTCCAGGATGGGCCAGATTGACGAATCGAGCAAAAGAATCGATCATGTTTCCAATTGGCAAGTCTAATGTTTCACCAAAAATTTGATATCGATTCGACTCAAAAGCACTCACTATGGTATTTCCTCCCGAAACATATAATGTGAGCGGATCTTCAACATTACACATTAACCTGCCGATTTCAATATGAGCAACGCAATGATTCACGCCAACAATTGGAATGTTAAGAAGTTGGCTGAGCATTCGAGATACTAAAGCACCAATCTTTAACACGGGTGCTAGCCCTGGACTCTGACTAAAAGCAATAAGATCAATTTCTTTCATTGAACAACCTGCTTCTGATAAAGCCTTACGAACGATTTTCATGAAATTAGCAAGGTGCTGTTCTCGAACTTGTACAGGGTGTAATCCGCCCTTATCGGGAACGAACATGTCGTTTATTCTACTATAAACATTTCCTTTAAAATCTAATATTCCAACTCCAAATGTATGGGCAGTGCTTTCGATTCCAAGACAAATTTTATTATTGAATTTCATGTAAAAGTCCTCAGCGTGGCCATCCATATTAGATGGAATTTAAAGAAATAAAAATTAGAAGGGTAAAAGTCGTTTTATTGTTAAAAATTAATAGTTTATGTTGATTTTGTGCGCTTTCTTGGAGATCGTCTCGAAGATGTCCTACCACTACCTGTAGATGTGGCTGCTTTTCCCTTTCTTTTAAACACCGTGTATCCACAATGCCCACAACTTGACCTGTCGTAATGGTCTCCTAAGAAATAACTTGGTCCGCATTTAGGGCACGCCCTATGAGTTCGAACTAGTTTATCTCCCTCAACTTGATAATATTTTGATGCGTCTTTCATTTATATCAGGTAAGATTTTTTGATTTTTATTATTATTCTTGATTAAAAAGGTGTTTATAAGGCTCCTTTCTTCTTTTAAGTTGATAAATTTCGTTTCTCTTTTCTTTTGGTAGATTCCTCACTCTTATGTGAAAAGGTTCGAAATATTCTAAATCTTCAATTTTATCGTATATGTATACTTTTCCACTTGAGTGTGAACTACCAAAATGAGATTCGATTTTTTTCATTACAGTAAGTTTAGCATCTGAATTTTTCATGGCACAGATTTTATTTTTTACTTCTAATCGATTTGGAGTGCTTGTCCCAAAGTGTTCCAATTTAAATTCTATTTCTGTTCTGTCTATTAAGGGATTTTTTCCTTCTTTAGTGATTTCTAGTTTAAACGACATGACTTACAATACGAATTATATTATGTTCAAAATTATGAAAATATATTGATGTATTTAAGATAAAATTTTTGTTTTTTTATAGTACCATGAATTCTTAGTTATTTTCTTCCTTTAAAAAAGAGTTTTAGGTTGCTTTCTGAATTCTAATAAAAAAATAATGTTCTTTACCGAACTCTCAAGGCATATTTGCCAGGAATAAATATCTTTAGATATTCTGCTATTTTTGACTCTTTTGGGTCAATTATAATTACTTCTCCGTTATAATCGTCACTCAAAGAATGGGTCTTGCATTTTGGACAAATATTTTCGTTTTTCGTTATTAAATGACAATTTTTACAAGCTCTTTCCTTCATAATAGTTAAGTCCTCATTTCTTTATCCGCTTTCTTCGGCGGCAGGTTTTACATCATCGTCGTCAGAAAGGAAATCTTCTAAATCTTGTTCAATCCATTCTATTTTTCCTAAAAACTTTTGTCTCATTGTCAAACCTAACTTGCCGCTTCTTCCCGTTCCAAGGGAAACTGCAATTATCTTTGCTCGAACTTGATCGTTAACTTCCAGTATTTTTCCCGTTTCTTTTCCTATAAATCGATTGCTTACTTGCTCGTACGAGATATAATCGTCACATATTTGTGACACGTGTACTAATCCATCCAATGGCCCCATCCTGATAAAACTTCCGAAATCAACGATTTCAACAACGTCGCCCTCTATTACTTCCGAAATCGAAGGTTTGAATGCCAAGATGGTGAACTCAACCTCGTGGAACGTGTTTGCGTTTCCAGGAATGATGATCCCGGGTCCAACATTAAGAACATCAACAACAGCTATGATAAATCCGAAATCCCTTGTGATGATCCCTTCAAAATCCTCGCTAAGAATAATTCTTGCTGAGATTGTTTTTTCTTGATCAAACAAAAAAGGAGGGATTTCAATTTTTGACCGAATAGTGTATTTTACAAACATTATACTTTACCGAGTTAATCAAAGATTTTAAAGAAGCGATAATAATTATTTTTCGTTTTCTCATCAAATTTGAGTGCATTGATGATGTCTAGATAATAACTTGAATACCACATGAAATTAATATTTTTCGGTTTGCTTTCCTTTGATGCGCAAATTAGGATGGAAATAGGAATTATCACAGTTACATAAAATCTGGACATCTGCAGATATCCTCTTTTTGGCCTGTAACTGACGGTCGTGACCACTCCTTATAGAAGAGGTCAATGTGATGCGCTTAAAGACGCGTGGTTGC
>JAFGGO010000168.1 GCA_016930515.1 Promethearchaeota archaeon
CCATCCTTTAAATCATACTGCTTCCTGAGCCTTGCAGGTATCGTAATCATTCCTCTATTGGTGATCAATACTTCTTTTTCCTTGGGAAGGGAATTCACATCCATAATATTATTAAGTAAATTATAGAAATGCTAAGTATTTATCCTTTTTGCTTGAAATAATTCGTAAATCAATAATTCTTAAAGTGTTTCCAGATCGCTTAGCAAATTGTGGATTTCAATAGCACTTAATATGGATGATTTCCATACATATATCAAAATGACTATCATTCACATCACTAATCATGGACGAATAATCAAGGTTTATAAATAAATAGCATCACCCCTAATATTTTTAAAAACTTGTCAACTGATTGAAATAATGAACAAAAAAATTAAAGTTTGAATTTCTATATTATTTCTATATCAGTGAGATGAAAAAATATGAATGAATTAAACGATAAACTACTCCAAGACGCATTATCTCTGCCTTCACACCTAAGAACCATTTTAATCGATAAATTAATTGAAAGTCTTAACGTCCCGATTAACGAGGAAATTGATGAATTATGGGCAAAAGAAGCAGAAAAACGAGTTGCCGAGATTAATTCAGGTAAAGTAAAAGCAATTTCAGGAGAAGAAGTTTTCAAAGAAATTCAAAGTCGATTTAAAAAATGAATTACAGCTTCCATCCCTTTGCAATCAAGGAATTAGATAATTCAATAAATTATTACGAAGATAAGAGTCCTGGTTTGGGATTAGAATTTTCCAAGGAAGTCTACTCTACTATTAAGCGAATTCTACAATTTCCAAACGCATGGACTAAAATTTCCAAGAATTGTCGAAGATGCATGACCCAACGCTTCCCCTATGGAATAATTTATCATGTTAAAGGCGATGAGCTATATATTATTTCCATCATGCAATTGAATAGAAAGCCTACAGATTGGGATCGATTTCTGGAAGGTTAGATGTTTACATGTAATATTAATTTGATCAATAAACTCGATTATCGCAATTCTACAATAAAGATCCAATTAAATAAGTGCAGAAACGATCAGGAGAAGTCGGCAAAGCATTCAGAACGAAGACGAGTTATATCCTCCAACAGATCCAGCTTTTCTTACATTAAAGATCGAAAACAAGCAAATTAAAAGTCTTATCAACAACATCGGTTTGATCACCTAATACATGCTTAAACTTATTAAGACAAAATATATGTATATTACAAGGTAATTGGGGTTTTAAGACTTAAAACGGGTAAATGACATTAGCATCCTGGTTAGGATTCTCGTCATCAATGCCCCATTTAATCTAATTCGATGATTTTAAGCGAGGTTTTTGAACATGGAAGAAAAGATTAACGATTTTGTTAAAATAACGTTAAACGATGGAAATATTACCGTTCAAGTAAACGAAATCGTGATAATCAGGCTTGAAGTTGATTTGAATTCTTCTTCTTTAGAGGAACAACAGGGAATTTATCGAAAACATTTCAGTTCAATTCTCGCTTGGGCCAAGTGCGATTACGACCTTGAACTACTCGATTTTAAATTAGCGTTTCCGATTTTACAAGAGCTTGTGGAAGTTAATGCTCCAAGGGCTTTAGAAGCAATGAGAAGTGGATTAATCAAAAAGATTTGGAACGGGACTCTCGAAGAAAAAGAATATTTAAACGAGCTAAAATTGGGTAATTTTTTTCACGCAAAAGAGTTGAATCTCATCTGTTCCTACCCCGAATCACTGGATACAAAATCCATTGACCTGAGTAATTGCAATATAGATTTATTTCCTGAATACATCTTAGCCTTCGAAGGTATTGAAGAATTACACCTACGCGGAAATCTTATAGAAGAGATTCCTGATTCTATCGTTTTACTGAAATCGTTAAAAGCCATAGACATAAGTTATAATAAATTATCTTGTTTTCCACATTCAGTTGCTCGATTAGAATCCTTGAGAGTCTTGAATTTATCGGGAAATTCCATTACTATTTATCCAAAATCGCCGTTAAGATTTAATTGTCTTGAGCATCTCATCTTATCGGGAAATAAAATGACTCAAGGCATACCAGCATTGTTTAAGATTCAAACACTAAAGATCTTGGAGTTGAATGATAATCAATTGTCATCGTTAGCCGAGATCAAGGAGAACAACACGACTCTTGAGGAATTATATCTCGATTACAATCATTTGAGATATTTACCCACCTCTATTGAAAAATTAGGCGCTTTAAAATTATTAAGTGCAACTCACAATTTATTGGAGAAATTACCAGAATCGATTGGATCAATGAAGAATGTTGAGGAGCTTTTCCTCAATTGGAATAACTTGATAGACTTGCCACAGAGAATTGGCGATTTAATTGAACTAAAAAAACTCAGCTTGGGAAATAACAGGTTCGAAAGCGTTCCCACGGGTATTGGAGATCTTTTTTCGTTAAAAGAGTTAAACCTTGAGCGTTGTAAGATTTCCTTGCTTCCCGAGTCTTTTGGAAATTTGAAAAGTCTTGAACGGTTAGATTTAGATCGAAACGACCTCAAGGAATTACCTTCTTCTTTTAGCGATCTGATTTCATTAAAATATCTAAATTTAAGCCAGAATTCGCTTCTTTATTTTCCAGAATCCTTCAAAACGCCAGATACCTTGGAATTTATAGATCTTAGAAATAATCTCCTCAAAAGCTTGCCAGAATCATTAGGAAACGCACGCTCGTTAAAATTCTTATTTGTCAACCATAACGATTTAGAAACACTTCCTAAATCAATTGTGGAATTAAAAAAATTGTGCTCGCTTCGATTAACAAACAACAAGATTACCCGCTTACCAGACCTTTTTGGCCAATTGCGATTGCTTGAAGAATTAGAGTTATACGCAAACCAATTAGAGGAATTTCCAAGCGATATAGGAGATTTAGAGTCCTTGAGGATTTTATGTGCGGAGAACAACAAGCTCTCTTCCTTACCACGCTCGTTTGGAAATCTTGCCTCCTTAAAGCACCTAAACTTGAGCAAAAATAGGCTGGAAAACCTTGAGGATTCGTTTGGAAATCTCAAATCCCTCCAAAGCCTGAAATTAAACGCTAACAAGCTAAGAACGCTCCCGGAATCCTTTTCTGGCCTTTCGAGCTTGACCAACTTGAACCTTTGCGACAACTCGATAATTGAACTTCCACGTGGTTTTCACGAGTTACATTCGCTCCGCATCCTGAACTTGTTTAGAAATTCATTGAACGCTTTTCCAAGCGAATTGTGCCAAATGCCAAGACTCCAAGAAGTATATTTGGGAACCAACGAGATTAGCACGATTCCAGACGCTATAGGCGACATGGAAAACCTCACGAGAGTTGATTTAGGAGATAACAGCATAACAAAGCTTCCCGAAAGCTTTGAACGACTTGCGATGTTAGAATTCTTGTACTTAGGATGGAATAAAATACGAGAGTTACCAAAATCGCTGTTAAATTTACCTTCCTTGAAAACCGTGCTTTTAAACGAGAACCCATTGGAGAGAACGCCCGAACGATCAGTACAAAATCGTTTCCATGTAATTGAGGCCCCTCCCAAGCAACAATTTGAAATAAACGAGCATTTAAAGCTTACTTTAGAAAATAATCAAACGCATATTTACGTAAATGGAAACCAATTTATCCAATGTAAACGACTCATCTTACAAATTCCAAAGGAGAACATTACCAATTACGAGAACGTGGACTCTATTGACCAAGCAGCGCAAGTATTCAAGACCTTATATAATAATCGAATCTTTGAAGGTGGTTCGCACGACATTTCTCACGAGCAAGAATTTTGGGGGCATTGCTCGAATATACAGGCGTGGTACGAGAACGACTACGACACGAGATTGCTCCACAGGAACCTTGCCTTTCCCCTTCTTAAAAAGCTCACGGAAGCGGGAGATTCTAAGGCTAAGAAGGTTTTCAAGGAAGAAGTCGCACGAAGGTACGAAAGTGGATGCAAGAGCGTCGTCAAATATCTCGAAGTAGAAGGGTATCTTGATTTTTTAACGCTTGAGGAACGATCCACATTAATCAAGAGAGTGAATGCCAAGCCCGTGATCGGCACGGAGCATTTTGTCGAGCTCAAAAAAAAGATAGAGGAGCTTGGACAAAAACGAGATTAAATCCAAAAATCTGTAGTTTTTTAAGTTATTTTCGTTATTTTATTTCATTCTATTTTCAATATAAACGAGAATCTAAACTACCTTTCAAATTGCGTTCTTACTTCTTCATGAAAGAAAGATTTTCTTTAACTCAAATTGTCTAAAACAATGAAATTTTTGATTAATTCAATGGCAATAAATTCAAGCGTATCAACCACATTTTCTCCCGTTTTAGCTGAAATCTCAGCGTAAAAACAACCCAGTTCGTTTGCCATCTTTTTTCCTTCTTCTGGACTAATTTCTCTTCGATCTTTAAGGTCGATTTTATTTGCGACTAAAATTACAATCGTATTGGGGGATATAACCTTGATTTCATTGTATCTATATTTAAGGTTAATAAAAGATTCTCGACTTGTTGAATCAAATAATAAAATTGCTCCTTCTGCGTGCTCGATATATGCTTGTCTTACTCTTTTAAACTCAAGTCCATCAGCTATATTCCAGATTACCAATCGTACCATTGTATTCAAAATAGTAATTGGGAATTCTTTTTTAAAAACACACGTTCCAATGCTTTCCATGTAATCAATCTCATAATCTTTATCAAAAAAATTACCCAATGTTGTAGCTCCCGCTCCTTGCTCTCCATTCAAGACTATTTTGTAAGCATACTCTCCGGATGGTATCCTAATCCGATGCAATATGCCCGGATTTAACTTTAATTTTCTTTCTTTGGAATCATCATTGATTTTAGGTAGAAATTGATTTGTTTTATTTCCATTTAAAATGTTTGATACTTTTTTAGAGAGTAAATATAGCAATGGAAGCTTTGAAACGTAATTTCCTGCTTTTACTAAGATTAAAACAAAGAACGAACCTATATTACTTTGAAAAATAAAGAATCGAAAGTTTTCCGTGTCGTAATATCCCATCCCGAACTTTTCTGCTTGATTTTTTATCTTGTCAAGTACAAATTTCATGCTTGATAAAACAGTTTTTTTTTTACTTATTTTCGATTCATGATTTTCAAATAATGAAAACGAAAATAATTCCCCACTATTGATGTAATACCCTAAGATTAAACCTCCAAACTCAGGTAACACGGCGTTTAGCGAATTTTTTAACCGTTTTTTGATACCCTTCATTTTTAGAACCTTCATTTGCGCTCGATTATTTAACATAATTTTAAATTTTAAGTGGAGTCAAAAAGCTTAATAGACTGCTCTTCTCAATTAAGCCTTGCTAATACTAAATGAAAATACTGTTTTTATAATTTAAATTTTACTCAAAGCATCGCAGATATTTTTCCTAAAAACAAAAAAATTAACCCATAAATGTGATGGGATTTTAAATCATCTTCAATATCTCCTTTTAACATTGCACGAACGAAATAGTTTCTTAGTGTTCAAAAGAAAAGTCGAAAAACCAAGCCAAAACAAAGGATAAGTCGGCTTTTTAGAGTTAGCTTATCGTTTTATTAGCAGGGTGCTACGGAAAACTAAATTCAAATTCATAAAATAATGAATAGAATAACGAATGGTTATTCATATATAAATATTTGTTTTTATCTTGGTTTTTAAATAACTTATTTTTTATTTTTCACAATTACCAAATTTACAAAAAAGGAGAATAGATGTGAATAAACAAATCAAAGTTATGATTATTTCAGTTATTTTTATCATTCCTTTGGCAATAGCCTTATGTGGATTATTTACGATACCAATCATTTCAAATAATAATTCTATTTATGAAATGAAATCACCCTCAACAAGCGCAATTTCAGCGACATGGACACCATTAAGTGATCCGGGTATAGGAAATAGATTCTCAGGGGGAATGGTCTATGACGATACGCGAAATTGCATTTATCTTTTTGGAGGCTTAGAAGGCAGTGGATGCAGTCATACAGCAAAAAACACGCTATATAAATACGATGTCGCAGGTAATTCGTGGAGTTTATTATCTCCATCGGGAACGCCACCAGATGCTCGCGCTGATTTTGGAATGGTTTTAGATACCGCAAACGATCAATTAATCATTTTCGGCGGTGATGATGGTGATGTATCGGTATTTGGAGATACTTGGACTTACGATATTTCTGGAAATTCGTGGCATAATAAAAATCCTTCTTCACCACCATCGGCACGAAGATTTACCAAGATGGTATACGATTCAAATCAAGGGCAAGTCATTCTTTTTGGTGGAGATGACGGCTCGCCTTCTTCTCAAACTTGGACTTATAATCCCAATACAAATGTGTGGACCAATAAAAATCCTTCTGGCTCAATTCCAGGCCGTCAAGAACACGTAATGATTTACGATGCGCAAAACGATCAAGTTATCGTGTTTGGTGGATCTTCTGGCTCTAACTTAGACGATACCTGGGCTTACAACATTCAGAGTAATTCGTGGTCCAATTTAAATCCATCCAATAAACCTACTGGAAGGATTGACGCAGGATTTAGTTATATAAATGGAACTGATATTGCCGTTTTATTCGCAGGAAAAACTTCAGTAGCTACTCAGGAAACATGGGCATACAACATTACTTCAAATAATTGGGAAGATATTACACCCGTTTCTAGTCCTTTAATAAGATATTTCCATCAGATGTGCTTTGATTCGCAGGGACGCCAAGTATTCATGTACGGTGGAACTGATGGGTGCGATCGAAGAATCGATTTCTATAAATTAACCAGTACTTCTTTTGCCATTCAATCTGGTGATCAAAATCCTCCTGATGATTCAACTCCACCTAATGCTCCCGTGTTGGAAGAAATTACGCCCAATCCTGATACTGATGGAACAATAATCCTCAATTGGAACGATATTTCAAATGCAGATAATTACACAATTTATCGATCAAATAGTCAGATAACCCAAATTGATGGAACATTAACTAATTTATCTACAACGACTAATTCTTATTATACCGATATTATAGGAACTGATGGTACATATTATTACACCGTTATTGCTGAAAATCGTGCTGGCGCTTCTAGCATTGCGATTCCTGTATCTGTTTCAGTAAGTTTAGGAGGTAGGAATGCACCAGTAATAATACCTGGTTTTCCATTGGATATTGTTCTTATCGGATCTTTCATTTCTATTATCGTACTTTATAAATTAACGAAGCGTCGATTACACTTCTAATTTCTTTTCCTTTCTTTACATTCTTTTTTTGAATTTCTTAATAAATTCTATAAATATATTTTTTTAACGGATTAATCTTAATGACTAATACATTCAAAATAAAAAAGTAAAGGGGACATACTAACAGGGCAAAAACTGGAAATGCTAAAATGCTAAATAATGGAATATCGTATCCAGAATTTACAACATCATTATAATAATCAAATGAGAATAATATTAATGTAATTATTGATGAGATCTCGGTGAAATTTCTAATAATATCGCTATAAGAGTTGGCTATATTATGTCTTTTAACAATTTGATTTTCTTTAACAGAAGTAGCATATAAATCACAATAAGATAGCAACCATATTGCCGTGTAGATAGAACTCGTTATGAAAATTGTCAAGGGCAATAAAGCAAAATATCCATAAACTTGGGGGATAATAGAACTAGAACCTTCAAATGTAGATATATCAACGAAATAATCGAGTACAAGTGGTATTTTTATTAATATAAACGCGAAATTAAAAGAAAATAAAGAAGTCATAAAAGAATGTTTAATTGTGGTAACAAATAAATTATTTTTTGATTGCACATTAATGTAATCAAAAGAATACTTCCTAATTTTTTTTGTAATTAAAAGTAGAAAATACATCGGAAACGATAAAAGTAAACCAACGACAAAACCAATCAATGAAAA
>JAFGGO010000169.1 GCA_016930515.1 Promethearchaeota archaeon
TATTATATTTTTTTTTTATTTTAATTAAATATTAAAATTATTTAATTTTAACACAAAAGATGAAAGTAAGGCAATTATCTTAAAGTATTTAGGACCATTTTCGTTCTATTAGCATATCTAGCTTTATAAAAAGATACAGTCGAGTTTCCGAAAATTTAAAAGTTCAGGTTTTCACTATATCGCTTTATATACCAGTTTATTTTATTTTTAACTACGGTTTTAAAATGGGTAAAACTTAGAAAACCAAATAATTGCAATAGGATATGATAAGTGGAAAAAATGATTAAAGTCAAAAATAATAATAATAATTACGAAATTTGGACTGAAAATCTCACGAAAATATATGGCCGAGGTCAAAAGCAAGTTAACGCCGTTAATGGAATTAATTTAAGAGTTGAACCAGGAATTCACGGTTTTTTAGGCCCCAACGGAGCAGGAAAAACTACCACGATTAACATGCTTGTAGGAGCAATGCTTTCTACTAGCGGAACGGCTAGAATTAGGGGGTATAAGATTGGGTCGATTAAATCACGCCGCTTATTAGGATTTTTACCCCAAGATCCTGCTTTTTACGATAACAAGACGGGATTGCAGTACCTGCTATATATGGCCCAATTAAATGGTATTAAAAAGAAATTTGCCCGTCAAAAAGCCCTTGAGCTTATAAAATTTATGGATTTAGAAAACGCAAAAGACAGGAAAATTGGGAAATATTCGGGAGGCATGAAACAAAAGATTGGTATTGCCGCAGCCCTCATTCACGAGCCTGACATTCTCATTTTAGACGAACCCACGGCGAATTTGGACCCTATGGGAAGAGCAGATGTGATTGCAAAGATCAAGCAACTCTCTAAAAGGATGAGTGTGTTTGTGTCAAGCCATATCTTATCCGAGGTCGAACAAATGTGCGAACGAGTATATGTGATCAATAAGGGGAAAATAATTTTAGCAGATACTATCACAAATGTCAAGCAAATGCATTCAAAAAATTCAAATAAGTATGTTTTAGATACGGATGCGAACGAAAGGGTTATGAAAATGCTCAAAAAAACGAATTATATCAAAAAAATTGCGATTAAACCATCCGACGGAAAAATAAATCTGGTACCATTCAATAGCGCGGAATTTCAGCGCGTTTTGCCTCAATTATTAGGAAGTGCAGGGATAACATTAAAAAGTTTCTTCTTGGAAGAATCTTCCCTGCAAGATATTTTCGTAAATATTATTGCGAGGGATAATTAAAATGAGCACTATTGTAAATAGCACGACGCTCAAAGCACGATCGAAAGGGCATCCAGTTTTAATAATTACAAAAGATACATTATTTTCTAATCTGTGTTCAGCAAAACATTTCCTTATATCCCTCCTAATGGTAGTTATCGTGCCATTAATTGCCCTCTTCTTATTAGATGTTAAATTGTTAAACGAAAATAACACCTTAACCGAACAATTAGGTTTAGTACATTTCATTTATACTAATGGACTCGTATTTCCAATTATCATTACCGTTTCCGCAGCACCATTAATTTCGGAAGAAATAAATTCTGGAACAATGCTAACGCTGGTGAGCAAACCACTTCGAAGGGAAGGAATCGTCTTGGGAAAGTTTATTGCACTATTTCTTTTTGGAAGCTTGTTAAGTACTTCGAGCTTGTTGATACTCTCGCTAGCAGCAAGGTTGATTTGGCCGTTCCCTGATGTGATGGAATTTTTTATAGTGAATTTCATCTTTTCTATCGTTATTATAATTTGTTTTGGGGGAGTGACAATGGGATTATCTTCGATGATTAAAAAACCAAGGAATGTGATTTTATTCCCAATAATATTCATCATTTTCTCGTTTTTATTGGGAATATTTATAAAAATGCTTCTAATAAATCCAAGCATTGATGGCCAATCGATCTACGAAAAATACCAATTATATCACTTCGATCTCTCGTATCACATGGCAAATATTTATTTGTCAATGATAGATCATACAGTACCGAACGCAATTGACGCATGGAGCACATTTTTGGTCGTTTTAGGTTACCGAAAATACGAGGCCGTTTGGGTATGTAGTCCATATTTCGCACTATGTGGACTGGGTTCCATACCAGTTGTTTCTAATTATTATCCACCTATTGTTTCTTCTATTATTTTAATCCTTATAGGGGTTTTTATGTTGATGGGTGGTATCTTTTATTTAAAAAAAAAAGATATATCGTAAATATTTCGAGGTTTGAATAAAATGAAAAAAATGAGAAAAATAGCATATTTTTTAATTGGAATATTTTCGCTTGTTCCAATTTTCGCTCAAAATGGAATGTGTGCCACCGAATTATACGACTTTTCGCTGACAATTTCTCCAGGTACAAGCGTGATTTGGAACATCACGGAATGTAACGATTTTAAAATAGCGTATGAATACACGGAAAACGAAAACTTTTATAACGTGGTTAAAAATGTTTCAGTAAATGGACAATTTAGATTTACTTTCGTGACAACAGCTTTTTTAGGGGATATTTATGAAATCTCACGCGGAATAGAGACAGATCCACTACCCGCTACGGTAGGAACTATAGAATATCGAGAATCTTTAACCGATACCTGGCATCAGATTTTAGGAAACGACATAAGCTATTTTTATAGGAGTTACGGCTCCTATTACACATTCCTATCGCATAATTCATCGAATAACGAGTATTTCACGGTTTTCGTTCAATCAAGTGTTCGAATTGGAAACGGAGATGACGATTATTATATAGACTCGCATGAATTTTTTGGAAAATATTTATTATTCGCCTTACCTCCTAATATGAACCTCGCATCTTATGTGGAAGCAACAGCCAAACGGAATCGCAACGATTTTCAACTTTTATATGATAATTATATTTGTACGTCAAATTCAATGAATATTACGAATGTAAAAGGAGAATATAACTACGCTGAATTTAGGGACGATGGAATTACCAATCGTTGGGAATTTAAGAGAAATTCTTCAGAGATTTCAGCAATATATCACATCCAAGAATTTAATACCCCCTCTGAATCAGATAGCATTCCCTTTGGAATGGAATTTCTCATAATTTCAGGTGGTTGCATTGCAGGATTACTATTTTTAGTCAATAGAAATCGCTTATCAGCAAATAACGCATTATCTTAATTTTTTTATTTTTTTACCAGATTATATAGCTTGTTTTATTATTTGAAATAATATAAATAGGGTATAAAGAATGAATATAGAGTAGCTGAGGATTCCAAACAAATTCTTCTTAGAAGTATTATAATTCTATTTGAAAAGTAATTTTTGAAATGAAAGGCATGGGGGGATTCGAACCCGCCTCCTTTCGGGGTATCCCGACTGCTCTAACCCTATAAGCTACATGTCATATCATGAATAAAATA
>JAFGGO010000170.1 GCA_016930515.1 Promethearchaeota archaeon
CAAAGGCTTTCTGAAAGCGCCACGGCGTTGGCTGCGAGCGCAAACGAGGTGAACGCGTCTGCCGAGGAGGTTTCAGCGACCACGGTGGAGATCGCTCGAAAAGCGTCGAATCAAGAATCCACGCTCTTGGAAGTAAACAAGATGACAGAGCAGATAAGGAACATCGTCAAGCTCATCACCAATCTTTCCGAACAAACTAACTTGCTTGCGCTTAACGCCAGCATTGAAGCTGGAAGGGCGGGAGAGCACGGCAGGGGATTTGCAGTGGTTGCCGAGAGGGTTCAAAAGCTTGCAGAGGAGTCCAAGAGTTCGGTCGAGCGCACGGGAGAGATCGTGGACTTCATCACGAAGAACATAATGAGCGCGTCCATGGATAGCGTGGAAATGTCCCGAGGGATGGAGGAGATCAGCACGGCAACGGAGGAACAAACAGCTTCGATGGAAGAGATTTCGGCCACAGCAGCGCAACTTGGACAAGAAGCGTATGCTTTAAAAGAAGCGCTCTCAAAAGACATCAAGTTCACGGGTAAAAGTTCTGGTTCGGGAATCCAGAAAAAAAAGTCCCTTAAAAAATAATTTTTATCTTTTTACTTTACTTTAATTCGTTTTGTAATAAATCTAAATATTTTTTGTATTCATTTTCCATGAGGACATAATATGTAAATTTCCCTTTTTTCCACCCCCTTATAAGACTGACTCTTTCTAAATGCCTTAAATGATGCGAGATCGAAGGTTGCGACTTGTCTAATATGGCTTCTAATTCACAAACGCACTGTTCTCCTCTTTCTTTCAAGGTTTTTACTATTAGCAAGCGATCTTTACTGGCAAGGGCATTTAAAAATTCCAATACTTGAGCGAACGATTGACTTTTTTTATGTTCCAAACCATATGCCTGTAAATCCTCAAAGGTTGATTTTTCGCAACAATCACTCCAACAAGCTCGCATAATCTCCTTTATTTCGTTTTCTCTCGCATTGTCCATCGATCAATTTCACCAGTATTGCTTGTACGATAGATAAGTATAATTTCTCATGATTTAAATTTATTTTGATTCATATCGATTCGCACTTAATCGGATAAATAAATATTTAAATGAGCAAGAATATACCTAGTTCAAGTATGATAAACATTATTTAATGTTTAAAAAAAGTGATATAACATTCAAGAACAAAAATCAATTCGTATTGGTCTAGTTTCAGACGGTAAATACGGTAACAGGGCTTTTGACAACATACACGAGCGATTTGAAGTATATTGGATACTCGTGCCAAAAATTCCCGAGACCGTGATGTTAGACGAACCAATCGACATAGATATCCCGGATTGCGATTTTTACATCTCCTATGTAAGGCATCCAGACATGATTTTGCAAATAGAGGAACTTGGAAAACCAACTATTTTAGGCATTCTTCCAGGTAATGGGCTTTACCAGCAAGCAAAGGCACTTAATCCAAATGTGATTCGGGCAAGAACCATGTGTTCTCTGGAGAATAACACGGGAATAAAGGTGATAGACGAATTTGCATGATACATTGGAAAACCTCGATATCAAGTCAAGATTAACGAGGAATTAAATGTGTTAAATGTTGATGCCGATAGGATTTCTTTATGCGGATCATCTGAAGCAAGAGCTCGATTTATTAAGGGTAGAAACTTAAACGATAATAACCTGCGCGATTTTGCCTTGGCAGTATGCCACGAATGCAGGGCTCCTCGATTTGGTCGCACCTGCGATAAAGAAGTGGCGGGGATTATTCACTTGCTTGCACTTTACGATGCCTTAGATCCCAAAATGTTATCTGGCGACCTTAAGGATTTTTTTTTATCGATTCAAGATGAATATAATAGCAGAATTTCCTAAAATACACGAATACGAGTCGACCGAAATGTCTGTCGTTTATATGCGCAAATTAGAAGAAAAACCTGAAACTTACGACAACAAGTTTACAACGCTCACTAAAGGAGTAAATCTCGAGGTGAATAGCTGGATCCTAAATAAATTAGGATCTTCAGAAACCGTTTTAGAAGTTGGGTGCGGTACGGGCATCTTAGCTTCGAGAATTGCGTCGAAAGGACACAATGTGGTTGCAATCGATAAAGACTACAAGATGATAAGTCACGCAATGAAAAATTATCCGACAGGAGAAGATCTAAATCTTCTGTATCAAATCGGGACTTTTTCTGACTTTCCCATAGAACCAAATTCGAAAGACGCAATAATATCTACTTTCATGCTGTCTGAACTTCGTCCACTGGAGCAGCAGATCTTTTTGAGAAAAGTTTGGACGGCTTTAAAACCTGATGGAAGGCTTTTATTGTCTGCGGAATTTTTACCATCAGGAATTTGGAAAGTTCCATTTAAAATAAGACGATGGCGATATAAAAAAAAGCTCAAGCGACAGAAACTTAACCAGACACAAATACTCAAACATTTTTTTCAGTATATCGAACTGATCGGATACACGATTACTTCTCAAAAACAGTGGAAACACGGAGCAATTCAAGCTCTAGAACTAAAGAAAAGCGATCAAATGCGATCTCAAGAACCACGTTACTATTTCCCTGAACAAGTAAGTCATAAGGGTTTTAAAAGCCATCTAAAGATATTAAGGTGCTTATTAACTGGTCAAGTAGATAGTGTACCGATTGAACCAGGTATTTATCAATCTGGGAATCCTAATAAAGACTCCCCAATTCTTGTGACAGCGAATTACGAATATTCATACATCAAATTATTGAAGCATCTCAAGGGAATTGACGCTTGGATTCTATGCGTAGATTCAAACGGTATAAACGTATGGTGTGCCGCTCGAGGTAACGATTTTGGAAATCGACAACTCCTTGAAGCCGTAGAAGCCACGGGAATTCAGGCTATCACGGAAGGAAGAACCTTAATCCTGCCCCAACTCGCAGCAGGGGGTGTTTCAATTCCAAATTTACCAAAAAATTCAGATAAGTTCAAATTTCAGGTTAAATATGGTCCAGTTTGGTCAAGCACTTTACCAGAATACCTCAAGTTCGATATGAAGGAAAAGAACGAGAAAATGAGGATCCTCAAGTTTAATTTATCTCATAGAATGCGTGCTTGGATAACTCACACAACCTTTTTATTTCGAAAGATCTTTCTCGTACCTATTCTCGCATTTTTCTTCATATTTTTAATTCTTGCATTTCCATTCGGTCAAATTTGGACTCATAAATCGCTAATTTTTCTGGAAATAGTGCTTTGGATACTCATAACAAATGTATTGATAAGCATGCTCTTTCCTTTATCAAGTTTTTCGAGGAAATTTATTTATAAGAGTTTATTTTTCGGTATATTAAACTTAATAGCGTTGGGGTCAATCTCGTATTTAATACATGGTCAAAATCCATTTATATTGTGGATGATAATCTTTCAATTTTGGCTTGGGTTTTTCTCGACAATGTCCTTTAGCGGATATACAATGACAACAAATCCAAAGGAAATCCAAGCAGAATACCCATTGTTTACTAAAATAAACAAGGTTATACTAATTAGTAGTTTAATTTTTTTAACAATAGGAATATGTTTTTATTAAATTTGTAATAAACTAAAAAATCAGAGGTCTAAACATGACAATAGAAAAAAATTGTTGCGGTAATTTGCCAAGCTTTGCTTTGAATGTCTGGATAGATGAAACAAAATGCAATGGTTGTGGTACTTGCAGGGAAGTATGTCCATTTGGTTTACCAATCAAGAATTCAAGGGGAAAGTATGAAGTGAATCGGCCTAAATTTTGCGTGCAATGCAGTGCGTGTCAAATAAATTGTCCTTCACAAGCCATAATCATGCAAGAACAAAAAGGATGCGGTTGTTTGTGGGATGCAAGAGGTCGAGCAAAAAATTCAAAGAAAGATAATTGGAGTTGTTGTTAAAAAATTTCACGAGATTTTTAGAATGAATGTAAACAAGAGAGAGCAAACAAGGGAAGAAAAAACACGTATTGCTATAGATAAAAACTCGTGTTGCCCATCCGAACAAGTGACATCTTGCTGTTGTTCGCCTCAGGAAGATGTAAAAAGTAGCTTGAATTCGGAGGTATCAACAATTATTCAAGATATTCCAACGGATAAGTTAAAAGTGGATATATACGTTCCGTTAGAAGCGTGCTCGTGCGTGTGGTCTCAATTCATGAATCTCGTATTTTCGGCTTTAACGCCCTATATTAAACACATACAGCACGAGACAAAATCCTTGAGCTCGGAAGAGGCAAGGAAACTGAACTTGCGAGGAAATTCGATCGTGGTGGATGGAGAAAAAATTTATTCATCACCCTACGATTTTAAGCAGGATTTACCCGTTCTTCTCAATGGGAAAGGATTGTTATAGATTTAAAAAGATAAATATACTAGGAAGGTGATAATATAAAAAAAATAACTTTTCAATTGAGGGTTCCAATAAAAGGGATCAGCGTGAACAAGGAATTCATAGTTCAAGTAAAAGACGATGCCATCTTTACCGAAGCACTGGCAATGGTTGATAAATTCGCTTTTGAACATCCCAAGGAGTCTCATTTTGTAGATCACACCCAAAATAGTTATGTAAAATGTTATCTACAATTATTTTGGAATCCAATCGAAAACCAGATTTACTCCGATATCAATATGTTTGCCGCAAGTGCCAAGGGTATAATGCCTATAGAAAAAAGGTTGGATTTCAATCTGCACGACGATTGTGAGATTTCACTTACTTCTTCAGCGTGAGGATGATGAGGAAATGGGGGGGTCAATCGTGTTGATTACGGTACATTCAAGACGGAACTTCGGAAGCGATTTGGAAAGGATAATCCGTATTATACTCATTATTTCGAAAGGAAAAATTACCTCGAAAGCGCGGAATGATGTTTTTCAAAAAATTATGGTGAAAAACGGACTATGGGATGGCCCCCCAAGCGCATGACTATTTAAAATGATAAAAGTGGTGATGAGGAAAATTAAACAAATTACATTTAAAATAAGCGTTCCAATTAAAGATTTGCAAGAAGGTAAAACCTTCGTGCTACATCTGGACGATAATGCTACTTTCGTCCAAGCATTAGCATTAGTTGATAAGTTTGTGCATGAAAATCCGTCGGTATCCATCTTTCCGCTTCACGATGGATACATTCACAATTACCTTCAGTTATTGGTAAACCTCGAAGAAGATTCGATTTACGAAGACGTTGGAGTCTCTCCATATGCTCCTAACGAGGAGGGCTTAATGAGAAAATTCAATCCCATCGGGGAAAACATTTATTTCAATTTATATCCCGAAAGCGTGATAGAATTACAGCAGGACGCTGGTTGCTGATGACAGAAGGTGAGAAATCGGTTGGATATTGGTAAATTTAAAACCGTCCTGCGTAAAAAATTTGATACGACAAGTGAATGTTTTCAACATTATTTCACAACAAAAAAAGAGTAATGGACGAATGACGGCAGATAATAAATGCTTGTGAATGCCCGACGGTGGGTTTGCATCCTATCATTACAAAATCAATTTTATTTTACCTTAAATTTGAATTTAAATGCCATCCTTATCTTATAAACAAATTTTATTAGTAAAAACTCTGCTAGATATTATAGATTAACAAAAAATTAAGGAGAAAATAATGCAACCACATGACATTTACGATGATTTCAATGAACCAATCGAATCTATTTTTTCTAAAGATTATAAATGGAGCTTTTTAGTTGGAGCGGGCGCTTCAATGGATCCCCCGTCTAACTTACCATCTGCAAGAAAGATTAGTCAGGTCCTTTTAAAATTATGTGCTCCAGAAGAAGAAGTTGATAAATTATTGTCTTTATCAACATTGAGGTACGAGCTAATTGTCGAAGCAATCCAGGATCAGACAGATAGAGAACTGATTTTTATGGATTATTTCGACGAAATCGTGGAGCCAAATTTCATTCATCTCTTTTTAGCAAGTGCCATTCACGCAGGAAATTACGTGGTTACCACGAATTTTGATTATTTAATAGAGAGGGGTTTGATGCGCGTGTTACCAGAAAGCGAAAGTCAGCATATCTTTCCTGTTATTACCAAAAATGATTTTTTAGTACATCAAGATCCGCAAATATTAATTAAGACTGGTAAATATCCTCTTTTTAAGATTCATGGTTCAAAAACAAACATAATTACCAAAGAACAAACAATTGAATCCCTTGTAACCACGATTTCTGACCTTGGAAAAGATAGGGAGAGTGGAGAAACATTTGCCATTGAGCCCTATAAAAAACCTCTTGTCAATAACATCGTGAAAGGCCGTTCGCTCGTGGTTTTAGGATATTCTGGAAGCGATGATTTCGATATAGGTCCCGTGTTAAAAGAAGTACCCTTTCTCGAGCGATTAATTTGGATCGACCATATTAATAGAAACAATATTGAAATAAAAAAGATGAAAAAAATAGTAGATCTAAGCGAGATAAAACACTTAACAAAAACCGAGCAATTGCTCCTGGAAGTTCGCTCGGATGTCGATTTTGATGTGTATTTGATACAAGCACCTACAGGGCGATTGTTCCATGATATTTGGACACTCATAATGCCCAATAAAGAAAGAATCCATCCTAAAAATATTAGCGAGATTGATAAACCAACCGAATTTGAGGCTTGGGCTAAGATTCTCTACGAACAGATGGATGCGAAAAGCAAGTATCAATTAGCTTCCAAGTTATATATTGAATTAAATCAATTCAAGGACGCCAACCGATGCGCTCAAAAAGGTTTAGAGATGTGCGATATGGGTGGCGAAGAAGACATCTATAAAATTGCTTATTTCTATGGTGTCATGGGAAATGCATCAGAAAATTTGGGCGAAATTGAAAAGGCTCTAGAATACCACAATAAATCACTTGCTATTGAAGAGAAATACGACGATAAAGACGGGATGATCGCTAGTATGAGTGGTATAGGATATATATATTATACAAAGTCACAATTCGATAAAGCTTTTGATGTTTTTAATAAAGCATACGAGATTGCGCTCCAAGAAAATCTTTCTAGAAGGATATATACTATAAGTACAAATATAGGAATGATTTACAAGGAATGGGGTGAATTCGATAAAGCCATGGAATTTTTCAAAATTGCACTCCAAAAGGCAGAAGAAGAGGGCATGTTAAACGGGAAGGCCACTGTATATAGCAATATCGGCACGATATATAAAAGCCAGAAACAATACGAAAAAGCATTGGAAAATTACAACGAAGCTCTTGAGATAAACAGGCAGTTAGGGCATCTTAAGGGCGTATCTGCTCGATTAAGCAACATCGGTGAAATTTATCACATGGAGGATCGAAATGATCTCGCTCTAAAGTATTTTAATGAAGCATTAACAATCGATAAAGAAATTGGAAATATAGTCAATAAAGATAAAGTAATGGGAAATATTGCTCAAGTTTATCGCGCAAATAAAGAATACGAAAAAGCTCTGGCAATATACAAGGAAACGCTAAAAGTAGCAGAAAAATTAAACTTACAAAAATCGATGTCAATAAGACTAAATAACATTGGAATGATATATAAGGAAACAAACGAGTTAGATAAAGCTCTTGAATACGCACAAAAAGCACTAGAGATAGACACTAATATCAAAAACAAGCCTGGTATCGCTCTAGATTATAATAATATTGGTGCCATATATTATAAAATGAAAGATTACGAAAATGCTCTCGATTTCTACACTCGATCTCTTAAATTGAACGAAGAAATGGGTAATAACGAAATTATGGAGATTAACCTCGTGAATATTCGAGACACATACGAAGAATTGGGAGCCTTAAAAAGAGAAGAAGGGAAAGTTCCAGAAGCTGTTTCGTTTTACCAAAAAGGTTTGGACATTACAAAACAAATGAAAGATCTGGTCAATCAAGCGTTTTACTTGCAGGCAATTGGTAAAACTTATTATTTTAACGATGTAAACGATAAAGCCCTGGAATACTTCCAAATGGCTCTTGATATTGACGAAAAGATCGATAACAAGCAAGGAAAATCCGATCGATATTATTACATTGCCGAGGTTTATAAAGAAACGAGGGAACTTGATTTAGCCCATAAATTTTTCAAAAAATCGCTTGAAATCGCAATAGAATTAGAAAACGAAGAGGATCAGGTGCTCCTGTTAGAAAAAATCGCTACCCTGAGCTTCGAACTCGGAAATAAAGAAGATGTTGTGGTGTATAACGAACAACTTGTTTCCATTTACCGAAAACAAGGAAAAATAAAAGAGATAAGCGAGATTTATTCTGGTCTTGGAAATATTTACAACGAACTTGGTAAGAGAGAACGTGCAATTGAAGTATTAAAAGAATCATTGGAAATATCTAAAAATTTAGATTCTAAAAAGTTCATTGGAAACGCATCTTTTGGATTGGGATTTGCTTTTGAAAAGAACAAGGAATACGATAAAGCATTAGCCTACTACCAGGAATCTGTAGAGATGGCATCTTTTTTAGAAGACTTAAATCAAAAAAGCGCTCGACTCAATCGCATTGGGATGGTTCAAAAATACATGGGAAATTATTTAGAATCAATTAAAGCGTTCGAAGAATCTATTTCGATTACAAGGGAATTGGGTGATGAAGCAACTCTGGCTCATCGTTATAACGCACTTGCGGGTACACTTCTACGGTTTAAGCAATATGAGAAAGCTATCTTGAACTATGAGATATCTCGCGATTTGTTTAAAAAAGTTGGTCAAGACAAAAACGCTGAAGTCGTTGCAAACAACATTGAAAATGTTAAAAAAAAGATATAAATCAAAACAGAGCAGTCCAAATACTTTGGGTAGTTTCTTGTTTTATTGCCTCGTAAAATCCAAGAACTAACTCGTGTCTTTTCGAGGCAATTTTTTTCGAAAAATCAAGCCATAATTTGTCTTTTAATTTTAAGATCTTGTTTTCGAAGTGCTTTAAGACCAATGGAATGCCTCGATTGAGCTCCTTTGAGAATGCAACGACGCGATAGATGCCTATAGCACCAAGAGCGTCTAATTTATCGCTGTCCGATAAGATTTTGGCCTCTAAAGTCATTGGCTTTATGTCATTAGAAAACGAATGAGCTCGAATGCAATGCTCGATGTTGCTGAAGTCCTCCGGGGATATCGCGTAATTAAGATTTTTTAAGAATTCATTACTCATCTCTGCTGATATATCTGCGTGATTTTTGCCGTTTAAGTTTTTATTCTCGAATTTTCTTCCAATGTCGTGAAGTAATGAAGCTATTTTTAGAACGAACAAGTTAGCGTTTAAACTCATTCCAATATACACGCTATTCTCGAAGACACGCTTGACATGATCGAATCCGTGTACATCGTCTTTGTCTGAATTTCTCTGGGAAAATTCTTTTACCATAGAAATAAATTCTTTTTCCTTAATCACTTTTCCAACCAATTTTCTTATTTAATTATTTTACTAAACCTTTGGCATCGTACTGAGTTCACGCATTATGTTTTCGTGAATAACGCCGTTTGAAGCGACAATTCCTGGTGAAGTCCATCTGATGTGCTCGTTATCAACCCATATTGGCTGGTTTTGAGTATCCGTAACTTTCCCCCCCGCTTCTTCCACGATTAAAATGCCCGGCATGTAATCCCAAGAAAAACTATGTTCTAGATCGATTGGTTTGATGTATAAATCAGCGCTTCCCTCGGCAACCTTACAAAATTTAAGCATGCTATCGATCTTTATTGAATTTTGAATACCGATTTTTTGTGCGAACTCAGACACCCAGGGTTGATCGTAATGTAGCGATTGACATAGTACGAGTTCTTTCAAATCTGACTTACGAGTCACGGTTATTTTCGTAAAATCCCCTTCTCCATAAGAAGCGTGCGCACCTCTCCCCTTTTCGGCAAAGAAAAGCGCTAGAGCGTTTTTCTCGTACGATGGAACGGATATAGCACATGCTGAAGGAATGGAATCAATCATAAATCCGATTCCAATGGCGTATGAGAGTCCTTCAACGAAACCTTGAGTTCCATCAATTGGATCTATGGTCCATTGCCTGTTCGATGAACTGCCCCTATAATTTACAATTTCTTTTAGATTAGTTATTTCTAATCCTAATTCTCGATAGCACTTTACGATCAATCCCTCTGCTTTAGAGTCAAGAATCGTGCCTTCTTCTTCAGCTATGATGTTGTCTTCGGGAAATTCCATTCTTAAGGAATTTATAATGTATGCTTGCGTTGCAATATCAGCGAGAGTGACTGGGGTTTTATCGCTTTTTTCGAAAGATTGAAACCCATTCTTCTGAAACCATTCTGGTATCCTGCATGCGTTTTTTCCAAGCTTTATGGCTAATCTTGTCTCTTTAGAAAACTGCGTCATTTCGATATCACTAAAATAGTACAATGCTCGATTGGTTTTTAACCATTTGGTTTAGGATAGAAACCTGTTTATTAAAATGAAAAAAGCGTGAATAATAACAAAAAAGTTAAAAATAAATTATCCATTCCTCTTACAGGTTCCGGTCTTCCTGATTCCACGAAGGAGCTCTTATTTCTTAAAACCTTAATTATCGATGACTGTCCAATAACTTCGGCAGACGGGATTAAGAAAATCCCTCCCAACTTAGAACACCTTTCAATTTCGGTTGAAGCATTTCTACCTTTTATGAACAGGTCGCTCCAGTTTCGGATTAACACCGTATTATCGATTCTTGGAAGGATTAACAAAATATATGTGAATGGTTTCAAGAGAGCGACACTCCCATCGGATTTCACCACCTATTTGATAACACTTTCCAAATTTTTGACCGATTATGGCGTGAAAATGTCCCTTATTCGTTGAGAGGGATCAAAATTAGGGATTGATATGATGAAATATTTATAAAGACCTAGGTATAGAATGTCTTTAAGCAAGAGAAAAAAAATTCTTAAGAATAGAGAATAATGCTCTATCATTCTATCATTAATAATAACTTTTTAAGAATATATATTCACTATATCACTAGGGGAAGTTCTACTTTTTAAGATCTTATCGATTGCATCTAGAAAATCTTGTTCTAATATGATTGTTGCATCTTTTCGTATAGCAAACATTCCAGCCTCGTTGCACACCGCTTTTATATCGGCTCCACTGAATCCACCAGTCATTTCGACAAGCTTCTTGACATTAATACTATCTTCGCATCGTAGGTTTTTCATGTGAACCTTGAATATATCTTCTCTTGCCTTTTCGTTGGGAATGGGAATTTCTACGATCCGATCGAATCGTCCCGGCCTTAGGAGAGCTTGATCTAAGATGTCTGCTCGATTGGTCGCAGCGATAAAACGGACATTTCCCCGATTATCGAAACCATCTAGCTCGCTTAATAATTGCATTAATGTTCTTTGAACCTCCCTATCTCCTGAGGTGGCGTCTTCAGATCGTTCGGCTCCGATTGCGTCTAATTCATCAATGAAAATGATTGTGGGTGCTTTTTCTCGGGCTAATTCGAAAATTTCTCGGATAAAGCGCGCCCCTTCTCCAATAAATTTGTTAATTAACTCCGAACCAACAACCCTAATAAAGGTAGATTGCGTCTTATTTGCAACTGCTTTTGCGATCAGGGTTTTTCCAGTTCCTGGAGGCCCTTGTAACAAAACGCCTTTTGGAGGTTCGATACCGACTTTTTCGAATAATTGGGGTTTTGTCAAGGGTAATTCGACGGCTTCTCGAACCTCGTTTATTTCAAAATCTAAACCACCAATATCTTCATAAGTGATGTCTGGAATCGAATCTAACAGTTCCATGCCTTTTATAAAAGGATCCTTTGAAGTTGGAAGCAATTCCATGACCGAATAATTGTGTTGGTTGAGCGCTACATTTAGACCAGGAAATAGATTCTCTCTCCTTAATGATTTGCTAGTAATAACAACATAACTTTGACCACTATATGTCGATATCACCACTCTTTCGTTATTTTCGTCTAAAATATCCGTTATAACTCCCGTGATCAATGGGGGAGCCCTTAATTGATTAAATTCGATTTTTAACTCGTCTAATTCTTTTTGCAAGTTGATTCGTTCTTGATCCAATGTTTTCTTATCAACTTCAAGAATGCGCAACCTTTTCTCTAAATGCCTAATATAAGTTGCCAAATAATTCTCGTCTTTAATGTCTTTCTGTTTTTCGTCGTCTATAGGAGTGCTTTCCATTTCTCTTGTATCCAACAATTTTTTCTTTTATCTAAATCGAACAAAACTTTACAACTATTTAACTTTATTTCTTTTAAAAACTCAATTATAATATCAAATGATCTATTTAATAAAGTAGATCAAAAAATAA
>JAFGGO010000016.1 GCA_016930515.1 Promethearchaeota archaeon
AATACCTGTCAGAAAATCTTGCATAAATATAAAATAAAACCCACACTATTAAAATCCAAAAATAGACATATCTATAACAAAAGAATACGATCCAAGAAATTATCAATGGTAAAAAAAATCTCTTTTTGAAATTAAAATCCTTAGCTTCGATACTCCTGATTTTTTGAAGTGTCAAATCCTCGTAATTAAATAAAATTGATATAAACGGGACGAGTAATACCAAATAATATTTAAAACTTCCTCGCGGATAAAAAAGTTGAAGCGTAATTACGAGAAAAATTGATAGAATAATAGCTTCTATTATAAGTGAATTATTGCCGTCTTTTTTTGCATTATCTCTTGATGGATGGTATCTTAAATAATATCCATAAATAATAACTAAACTTCCTCCAAATAAGATGTAATATAAAATTAAATAGCCCATACCAAGTATTAAGATATTAGGGCATCCAATTAGGATAAAAAACATGTTAAAATTCACGGGTCGACCAATGTTTCCTGCAAATGTAGTGAGAAATTCAATTGAAAAAACTGTATTATTGATATATCCCCTTATATATGATTCAAAATTTACGATTAAAAAAGGCAGAGAAATAATTAAAACCGTAAAACAAAATATTAATGCATACAAACAAAAATCTTTCACTTTATTTTTTATATCTATTCTATTCTTGTTTTTAATTACTAATAACAGTAAAAGAGGAAAGAATATGAGTGCGAATTGCTTAAACATCACGCTAACACCCAGAGATACTACCGATAATTCGTTTTTGTTTTCCAACACGAGATAAAAAGATAAAACGATAAAAAACATGAACAAGGAGGTATTTAACCATCCAAAACTCGAATACATCAAAGTAAATGGATTCAAGAAATAAATGATCATGGAATAAATCGAATATTTCTCGTTGTTGGTAAGTTTGCGTGATATTAAATAGACCAAGTAACCAGTTGCAATAGTAGATAAGAATATGGGGATTGCCACGCTCCAGAAGGGTATTGGTAAGAATGCAAATATGCCCGTTGTAATAACAAAGAGAGGTCCGTAAGCATAATAAAAATATTGGGAAGAATAGGGGAAGATTCCGCTCGTGAACAAATCTGACCAACCAATATAGTATGTTTCAAAATCTCTGTAGATTTCTGGGTGGAACACATCAAAAATTGATGTTGTTGCGAAAGTTTCCGCAAGTGATAACGGTAGTATTGCTACTCGAACTAAAAAAAAGCACGAACTAATGCCCACGCAAATGCAAAAATACCTCTTCCACCCTATTAAATACCAGCTCCCCACGCTAAATGTAATCAAGGCACCAATTATCATTAAAATGACGCCGAGGAATAAAGTAGGTGTACTGATGGAATAATAATAACCGTAATTAAAAACTCTCGCAGAATTTCCAAAATTTATGAATAACAGATGAATTCTCTCATGCGCATCAGTTGAACAAGTAATAATATATCCTACTACATCTTCAGAATAAACTTCGTACTGATTTTCGATTGCGTGAAGAACGATGACATTGTCAATCGTTCCTTCGGTTAAAAATTTCTCGTATTCAGAATCGAGTAAAAGAACAATGGAACAATTCGATAACTCGCTCAATTCTGCATGAAAATATATAGTAAATTGATATTCTATATTTTCGACTTCGGGAGTTAAAGATATTGCTTTAAATTCATCTTGAACTAAATTAAATCCTTCGAGATCGCTCATTCGTTTTAATTTAGAAGGTGGTAATGAATTAACAATTAAACCTATCACAAAAATCGTAATTCCAACAACGAATAATATTTTTTGAATGTTTTCTTTTTCTATTTTTTTCACGATTTCATTCACTAAATTGTTCACAAGTTATTTATATACCTTCAATTGCTTTATTTAAATCAATCATAGACAATTTTGAACTATTTATGGAATCAAAAAACTTAAATTCAAGATTCTCGAAGATATTATTGATTTAAATGAATGAAAAGGAAATAAAACTCAACGAAAAAGTTAAGGAAGTCGAAAAACCCCTGATTGAAGATAAAGCCACGGGAGTTTCCCTTGGTGATGAGCTACTGGATAAGGAATTTAGAATGCAAGAAGCTGCGAGAAAAATCCAAGAAGAATATGAATCAAAAAAAGCCGACTAGTATTTGAAAAATATGATTTTCAAACATTTAACCATTTTAGGCTCCTATCTCTGATTGATTGAACTATGAGAATTGAATGATGAATCAAATAATTTTTAAAGAACTAGATGAAGAAGATCTTAGCTTTGTTCAAAATATTTATAATTATTATGTTGATAATTCAACATTTACATTTCATACATCAAAATTATCTTTAGAAGAACTTAAAGAATTCATTCCAATTAAACACTCAAAATATAAATCTTTTCTTATAATTGAGAACGACGAAATCTGTGGGTATTGTTATCTTTCACAATTTAAAAAGCGTCAGGCTTATGATAGAACTGCAGAACTATCAATATATCTGAAACTAGGTTATCAGGGGAAGGGTATGGGAAAAAAAGCTGTCTCATATCTTGAGAAGGTTGCTAAAAAGAAAGAAATCAAAGTATTATTGTCTATTATTTCTGGAGAAAATACTTCTAGTATAAAATTTTTTGAAAATCAAGGTTATGATAAATGTGCTCATTACAAAGAGGTTGGAGAAAAATTTGGTCGATTAATTGATGTCATTGCTTATCAAAAAATTCCCTCGTGAATCGTTTTAATCTTTTTTGCAATCATTCTATTTATTGCATGTTTATGTGGAATACCACTGGATATACAGTCAAATATTTCTTCCGTGCAGTAGCTTATTTCCCAATCATTATAGTGAGTAAATATCTCACCTGAAATCCACTTTCTTGCAGAATCTTCAGCATCAGGTGCTTCGGGAATAAATGGCTTATTGACAAAGACTGAAAACACATTAAGTCCATTTATATTTGTATATTCTTTATAATTGGCTAATATTTCATTTCTTAAATTTTCAGGAATATAATGTAAAGAACCAGTTGAAAATAAAATATCGTAATACATGTCTAATTTATATTCCAACAAATTAGCTTGAAAAGCGTTAATTTTTACGCCAATTTTTTTTGCATATTCTAATGTTTTTTCAACTCCCTTATTAGATAAATCGAATGCGGTTACTTCGTACCCATTTCGTGCAAAGAAAATTGAATTTCTTCCCTCACCACATCCAATATCCAGTAATTTCAATTTTCTTTTTGGGGGATAAATATTTAACACTTTATAGCAAATTTGTGAAGGCTTCTTACCCCAATAATATTCTTGGTTGTTATATTTTTCATCATACATATTCTTCATTAATGTTTCCCTCTTTAACGAATAATAAAAGATAAACAAAAATAAAAATATATCAACATAACAGGTAAAAATTAAAATTTATATCTTACATTAGAAATACTCAAACCAAGTAATAAATCTAAATTTATTATGGATGATAATAAAACATCTAAAAAATAAAGCATTTGCCGAGTTCTGGATGATACCGGAGGATATATATGGTGAACTGCTCGCAAAAACGAAAGCTTGGATTAATGATTTACCTGAAAAGATGGACACAATTGAAAAGATGACACCTGGATTGAATATAGATATTTATAAATTTTAGATTTATTGAGTTAATTAATCAAAAAGGAGAAAATCATGAGCATGCGATTTTATGAAATATCAGAAGGACAAAGAAGAATTTTGAACCCTTTATCGATAGAGAAAATTCATTTACTTGGAGAAATATGCGATCTGAATGGTTCAACTACAATACTTGATCTTTGTAGTGGAAAAGGTGAAATGCTTTGCCAATGGTCGAAAAAATATGGTATTAAAGGCATTGGAGTTGATATTAGCGCTGTTTATCACGATAGCGCTGTTAGATGTAAGCTTGAATTAAATGTTCCAGATAATATTAATTTTATTAGGAGTGATGCAGTAGAATATCTGAGAGTAAACGATACAAAATATGATATTATTAGTTGTATTGGTGCTACTTGGATAGGCGATGGACTTGCAGGTACAATTAAATTGATGATACCAAAAATGAAAAATAAGGATAGTACATTATTGATTGGAGAACCTTATTGGCTTAAAACTCCTCCTGAAGAAGTGTATAAAATTTATGGGTTTCCACATGATCTTTATATTTCATTTGCAGGTACATTAGAGCGTTTTAAAAAATTGGGATTTGAAGTTATAGAAATGGTAATCTCAAATACTGATGATTGGGATAGATATATGGCACAACAGTGGAAAAATATCTATAACTGGATAAAAGAAAATCCTTGTGATTCAAAAGTTGAGGAAATTAGGAAATGGAATGAAAAAAATAGAGATTTGTATTTTAAGTATGGTAGAGAGTACTTAAATTGGGGCGTCTTTATATTAAAACAAGTATGATAATAGAAAAGATCGTGAAACCCTTCTTTCACGAAGAAAAGTATTACTGTGGTAGATATCTGTATGTTACAAGCAATAAATTTATAGCAATAAAAAAAAAATTAGAACAAGAAAAAATAATAAACCAATCATTCCCGTTTTTGAAAGGATTAAATATATCCCACCGCTTTTAAAATCGAGATTAGGAATTAAGTTCGATTCGTTTAATTTTTCAAAAAATATAAAAAACATATATGAATTAATATTGAAAAAACTAGATAAACTATAAAGCCTTAATACTTTCTAATTTTCGTGGAAGAAGAAAAAGAACCTAACGAGACCTATCAAGATGTTCGAAAAGTCGTCGTGGAACTCATGCAACAATCCGAGTATGAAACGGCGTTTCAACGCTTGCAACCTATTTTAGCCTATCCTTCAAATATAAAAAATGACGAGATGTGGAAGGATGCTTTTGGCTTGTTCAAGGAAATATCCTGGAAAATCGCCGGAGAAGAACTTGGATATCTCATTGATCCTATCGTGAGAAATCCAGACGATGCCGAAGCGCTTTACGATCTTGCTTACGAACTATTTGACGACAAGTTACACGGCATAGCAGCCACTCTGCTTGCTCGAGCGATTAAGATAGAGCCGTATAATGAGGACTTTTTGGCAGAACTATCCTATAACCTAGAGGAACTAACGATGAACCACGACGCAGTCAGGTTTCTTTCGAAGTCGGAAGTTTTGCTAGAATCAAGCGAACTTTGTCGATATCTCTTGGGATTTAATTCTCTCATGACGGGAGACGTCGATAAGGCTCGGGAACTTTTACTAACGCTAGAAACTTCAAGCGAAGAAAATATTGCATTTATGGCAACGCAACTGCGAGGGATGGTAGAGCGAGCCGTTTATTTGAAAAATAAAGGAATGCTTGACGACGAGAATTTAAGAGTGTGGCATTGGATTCTGAATGGGAGCATACTTCTTCATCTTTCTCCTTTCGGATTAGAGGACTCAATGCGTGGTAGGTATGCTTATGTCTCTGATTCTTACATGTTATGCTTGCATGGAATAGAGCGGCTCAAACTCGTGTTAAAATCCGCAGGATTGGATGTCCCTCAGGTGATTGCTGCCCCCGACCGATCTAGCCGCATATTAGCTCGCGCCACGGCAAAAATATTGGATAAACCAATAGTGCAATGGTCCAATGCATCCCAGAATAATCCTGGTTTAATTGTCGTCTATAATTGGAACCAAATAGGTGACGAGGAGGTTATAAAACACTTGTTGCACCATCGCCCCGGGCAACTAGTATGGGTTCACGCCTCGTGTTGGACGAACCCCTATTGGTACGCACCGGATGTTACGACCTTTTTATATCAGTATAATGTATCTCCATGGGGTGAAGGAAGGTTATTTTACGACGAACAAGAGAAAAAGGCCATTCAATTAGATGCAGACGAATCAAGCGAAGAAGTACTGTCTTTAAAAATATGCGAAGCAGGAGAATACGACGAATATATTAAAGACGAGTTAGATTTGGAAAAATTCATTCTAGCGATAAAGTTAATGAAAAATGAAAATCAAGTTGGTTTATTTCAAGAACAAGGCGAACGACTGAAGGAAAGGACGGGTTCACCAGTACGGAGCGCTCAATTTTTATTATAATATATCTCTAAATCTATAATAATATCATTAATTTCCATTTTTATGTTTTTCTTTTATAGTACTTATAGCATAATCTAATTCTTGAATAACAATATCGTCTTTTTCTTTTTCTCGGGCTCCTTTTAACGCCTTTAATGAAATATATTCGTTAAAACATCTAAGCGCCCGACTAGCATGTATTCTTACTGAAGAACTTGGATCTTTTAATGCTTTTTCCATTTTATCGATCCAAAATTTCCGTCCGGATTTACTCCACTTTATAGGAAGGTGATAAGGATTCCCATATGGCTCTAAGGACCACGCCCAAATCTGGCTTGCTATTGCAGATCGATCCTTATCTTTCCCTTTTTCGAACATTTCAACGAGATACATCAGAAGGTTTTCATGTCCTAAACAACCTATAGCGTTAATGGCGTCAATTCTCACTTCCTGATTTTTGTCTTTCAATTTTTCTAAAAATATTGGAAACGTGCGGAGATCGGGAAAATATCTTCCAACGAGGCGTGATAGAGCTTTAAGTGCCCTTCTCGAAACTTTCAAGTCCGGATCAGAAACCATTTTGATAAGTGGATCAATAGCGCGAGGATCACGCATCCATGCAATGTTATCGCGTATTTTTTCCTTGCTAAAATCGTACAGGAGCTTGTTTGCTGCTTTGAAACGAACCTTAGGATCTGAATTGTTTAGTTTGATGTATGTCTCATCTAGTTCTATTTTCAAGGTCTTGGAAATTGGTATGAGAACGAGAAATTCTTCTTGTATGTGCTCTTCCAATTTTTTTATATAACCTTCTTTTAATAATAATTCCCGAGCTTCACCCTGCTTCCCTTCTGAATATAAATTTCTTGCTGTGGAAATTATAACATCAAATTTAACATTATTCTCCTTCATTTTATTAACAAATTTATAGAATTATTAGACAATATAATTAAACCATTTAAAAAATAAAATATTGAAGAAAATCTTCAGTACTTTGGTAAGATGACATTTATTATGGTTGTTTTATCTCCCTTCCAAGATTCTGCAATAAATTTTGTGATGCCTTTTTTTCCTAACAATTGAATAATAGACGCTTCAATCCACCCTCTTGCCGTGTGAAAGAAGTATTCAAAATCGGCATCGAAATCTTCGTAAATGACATTTGCCTCGTTATCTGACAGATATTCAGTCTTATGCTTGCAACCTTTAAACCACAAATTAAACAAGCGATTATATAACTGTAATGCACTTTTAAGGTCCTTGTGAAGATAAGTTGTCGTGTAGACTTTTTCCATGATTTCCTTACCCGTATT
>JAFGGO010000171.1 GCA_016930515.1 Promethearchaeota archaeon
TTAATGACAAAAATCAACATGACATATAAATGTGATATATGCGGTCAAGAGTTTAAAAGACCAACTAGTGCGACATCTTCAAAACACATAAATGGTATAAGACATCAAGCAGCTTTACAAAAAAAAGGAATTAAACCATCTATAGAGGTATCAAAAAAAATAGTATCAAAAGCCAGAACTATCAACAGTACTCTCGATTCCGAACTTAAAGAAATGAAAAAAAGAATTCTCTTCCTTGAGAAAGCATTCAATGTGATTCAAAATCAGCAAAACAAGATACTAAAACATCTTAATATTACGGATTCTCAGCTGAAAGGGGGCATAAGTATTGATAGGTCATCTATAATAGGAAAAAATGAAATTTTAAGCGCTATTAAAAGATGCGTCCGTAATAACACGGACGGGAGTAGATGGGTTGCCTTAGATGATATCATAAGCATCCTCAAACTTCACAGGGAGGAGGATAGAAGTGTTTTAAACAAAATTTTAATAAGACTATTCAATCAGAACTTAATTGATCTTTCCGAAGGAGGAGATCCTAAATACCCTGTATATCACCAAAACAGAATTTTTGGAATGGTTGCATTACAGTGATTTTTATAAAGGGTTGAAAATAGAGATGGATAAAAGCAAGAAAAAAAAGTTAGATCAGAAAATAATTAACAGCATAACTCCCTTTTCAAGATTATCATATAATAAGGCGAAGAAGGTAGATATCTTTGTAGGAAGAGACAAATCCTTGAGGTACCTTACTGAATCCTTGTTCAAGTCCGTTTTTAACGATCAAAGCTTTGGAATTACCATATCAGGACCAGGAGGGTGTGGTAAATCTACTTTATTTGGCTATTTTATGCAATTAATTAATTCCCAAAAAATTTTTCAAGAAAAATATTGTTATTTAAATAAAGACGATAGTAAAATCATAAGTTGTTTTATAGACGCTCCAAAAGGAGAGCCTACAACTTTAAAATATTTCTGGACATCAATAATTGACGCTTTAGCCGAAGAAAACAGGGATTTTTTAGAAGAATACAGTACTGTATTTATAAGAAAATGTATCTCTATTTTATGGAATAATAAAGTCCACAGAGACGAGATTATTAGTATATTTTTGGATTTAATTCCAAACATTGAAGTTTTATTATCTAATAGCAGATTTGTAGAGATAGTAAATATAGATAATTTATTCAATTTTCTTATATCTAAAAACGGAATTTTAGACGACATATATAAAATCATTAAATTTGGATGGCGTATTTTACAGAAAAACGAAGTAACTTTTGGACTCTTGGGAAAAAGCGGTGATTTTAATCAGAAAAGATCGTTCAAATATGATAAGCGATATATTGATCTATTATTTAATGTTTTAAGCAGCGATCCTGACAAAAGTGCATCAGCTCAAAATATATTAAAAGGTGTTGAAGGGGATTTACTTAAATCTGACAGCGATGTAATTTCTCTATTTAATTGGTTAACGCAAACATGGGAATGGATGGAAGAAAAACCAGTCAGTTTTCTCGTGGGTATAGATAATATTGGATATTTAACTCAAAATATAAAAGATAAAAGTTCTGCGTTTCCACCTTTTATTCAGACCATTTTACAGATGAGAAATAAGTTGAAAAAATGCTTGTTTGTCTTAATAGCTACAAACGATGATTGGAGACAATTTAACACTTATACTAGTCAACACGAGGATTATCGAACCCAATTACAAGGATTCTTGATAAATAGACTTGATTTGACTCGCCTTGTTTTAAGTGAAGTGCAAGAAGCATTAACAATGATAATGAATAATTTTTGGAGTGGATTGGGCATATTAGATCCATCAAATTCTGTTTATCCCTTTTCCGAATTGTTTTTTTCATATTTATATGAATATCACGCTCACGAATATCGCGCCATTTTAAACCATTTAAATCAAATATGGGGATATTATAAGACGAAGCTTAAAGTCCTACCTTTAACAAACCCTTTTAAAATGATTAATTTTGTTAGAGTAAAGACTTACGATTTATTCAGGCAAACATCTCAAGAAGCAAAAAACAAACTTTCAGAATTATTCTTCAGTAACTTGATCGAATGGGAAAAAAAACAAATTAAAAATCAGTTTAATACCATTCAAGCTCGTCACTTGGGTAAAAAACAATCGGATATTGTGGAAAAAAAAGTAACTGAAGCACTCAGAGTCCTTCAAGAAAATGAAAATCCAAAACAGATAGAATGGGTTGAGCAAACGCCTCCTATTAATGTTGAAACAGAGAAAGGTAAGAGAACTCGCTATCCAGATGTGTATGTAAAACTAGCTAGAAACTCAATTTCAGATAAAAAACATACATTTGAAATTCAAGTAAAGATGTACGATAAGAATGGACATGTAAAGCTTAAAGAAATCGATTCTAGTATCGAATTACTCGAGCGGGCTTATACAGACGCTTTATTATTTTTAATAATAGGAGCAGGTTTAGAGGAAGCTGCGATTGAAGAAATAAATCGCTTAAATTTAGAAGATCGCGTTCTCAATTTTAAGCCTCTTGATTCTGAACAAGAAGAAGCTCTTTCTTTTCTAGTATTTTATGAAGATATTACAGGAAAAAAAATTTCGGTTGACATTGTTAAGGAAATTCTGGAAATATTGTTTAAAGAACCCTGGAATCGTATAATAAATAAAATTAGGAATATTGGATCTTATCGTGCAGCTATGATTGAAGAAAAAATAAAGGAAAAAGAAAAACATACAATTATAGGATATGCCAAAATTCAAGGGACCCACCCAGGTTCTGAAACTCAATCAATCTCAATAAATCCCCCAAAAATAGAAGAAAATACAATTAAAACTGAAATTGATATTAATTCTAATACGGGTAATTTGTTAAAACCTAAAAAAGTTGAAATTAATAATGGGGAGCAAGAACAGCAAGGAGATAAAAGCGATTTCGATCAAATCCTTAAGGATTTACAGTTATCGGATTCAAAAATCCTTTTGACTAATGTTCATCACAGATACAAAGATAGTAAAGCAGATTTAGAATTCATAATTAATACGGCAATCAAAAGAACCGATCGTTACAAGGGGAAAGTTACCAAAGCGTATCTTAAAAAAAAAGTACCTGCCCATTTATCTGACGAAAATATCAATGAATTATTCCTTCGGCTTAAAAACGAATATTCTAAAAACCAAATACCTCAAGAAGAGTGTCTCTTTTTATACGAGGGAACCTCCTTAGTTCTTACGGATATTGGTAAAAAATACTCTTCAATAATAAATAAAATAAATTGATGTTTAAAAAAATCAAAAAAAAGTGAAAAAGATGAAGATAAAGCAAGTCGAAATTCGCAATTTCCGTTCAATCAAGGATGTTTCTTTTAATTTATTATCTTATATGGTATTCGTGGGAAAGAACAACTCTGGAAAGTCCAACTTAATGGTTGCCCTCAATGCCTTTTTCTCGTGTGATGTTGGATCGAATGATTTTCGTAAGCAAAAAGGACAACAATCGAAAAAGCTAAGCATCATTGTTCATTTTTACCAACTGAATAAAAGGGAACAAAAGATTTACACGGGAAAACTCAAGAACGAAGGAGAAAAAGACGAACAGTTAGTGTTAAGGTTGAGAGCTGATTTATCTAAAGACGGAAAAGTCAATACGATTTATGAATACCTCTCACAATCGCTCAAGCTAGATAATACCCAAGCGCAAGCTCGTTATGGTCCACTTTTTGAAGATACAACATATAAATCCGTTCCCAAGCTTCTTGAACACCCTCACACGCCTCAAGAATTTAAGAAACAGGTCGAGGCGTTCGTGGAAAAAAAAGGTCAAAAACGCCTGACGAAGCAGGAATATACCGATCTCAGAGACGATTTCGTAAAAGACCTCCTTAAAAAACATCCCTCATTAGGCAAGGAATCGTTTGAAGCAATAAAAATCACCTCCAGAAATTGTTCCAAGATGCTTGGAAATTTCTTTTTCATTCCCGCCGTGCAAGACGTGGAAGAAGAAACGAGGTACACGGCAAAAGGAAAGAAAAGTCTTAACCATCTCATGAATTACGTTCTCGACCAAATGCAGGATTCAGAAAATAGGGCGCTAAAAGAGCGAGAGATTCGGAGCCTGCTTACTGAATTATACCACCTCGAGGAGGAAGGTTCAGAGATCAACAAGCTAAAAGGAATGCTTAACGAACAACTTGCTTTATTCGACAATTCGGAGCTTACCTTCGACACGCGGTTGCCCAACCTATCGAAAATGATAAGAGATTCGCTCAGGATTTACATCGATGACGGCATCAAGACGGAAGTCCAATACAAGGGGCACGGCTTGCAGCGATACTTCATGGTGGTGTTATTTAAAGCGTGGTCCGAGAAATTAAAAGAACAAAAAAGGGAGAAAAAGGAAGCTTCTATCTCCACATACTTCTCCATTGAAGAGCCCGAGCTTTTCCTTCATCCCCAGTTCCAACGCATGATGCGGATATACCTCCAGAAAATCGCAGAAGACGAGGAGCATCAGATAATCCTCAACACCCATTCCCCGCATTTTATCGAGTTTAACGACATTTTTCAGGTCGCCAAGGTGCTAAAGACAGACGATGAGCGTACCACGATCGTCCAACCTCTTGAGTTCGATGAGAAGGGCAATCAAGTCGAAAAGGAAATGGTCTGTACATAGGGCACTCGAGCTCAAAAACACAAGTATAGCAATATCAATCAAGTTAACATGAATTATTTCTTGAATCCCGAGCGAAACGAGCTGTTTTTCGCAGACAAGGTCGTATTGGTAGAAGGGCAAACGGAAAAGATGCTCTTTCAAGCGTGGGCTAATCATTTCTACAGAGATGATATTGCTCTTCTTAGTCAGGTAACTTACATCGATTGCGTGGGCAAGTTTAATTTCCAACAATTCATCAAGGTACTCGGAGAATTTCAAATTCCGTTTGTTGCCATATACGACACGGATTCTAACAACCCAGAGTTTGATCCGACCAAGAATATTCACATCAAGCGCGCAGTAAGCGAGCAAGGGGGCAAATATTTTGAACTCGATCCAGATTTTGAGGGAGAATTTAAAATCGAAGAGGAAGAACTTGGAAAGAGAGGACAAAAGAAGCACAAACCATACTATGCTTTCACTCAATTTTTTGAGGTTGATGGAACGCCAAAAGAAGAGCAACTTAAATTCATCGAAATGCATCCTAAATTAAGATTAATTTTCAAGGAGATTTATCAAGTATAGTAAATGATTAATTTTATTGATGTATAGGATTTTTAATAATACATTCAATCTTATTTTTCGTTGTTCTAATAATAATTTACCGATTAATTTAAAATTTATAGGTTATAAAAGTTACAAATATCAGTTAAAGGACAATTTTCGCATTTGGGTTTTTTAGGAGTACACAATTCTATTGATAGATCTAATAAACCATAATTAAAATTCACATAATCATTTTCGGGAACGACTTGTTCTGCAAATTCCCATAATTTATTATCGTTCGTGGCTTTTGATTTTATGGAACTAATATTAAAGAATCGTTCAAACAACCTGACGATATTATTATCCAATAATGGTCTTTTTTCTCCAAATGCAAAGCATAAGATAGCATTTGCGGTATATTTACCTATCCCCATTAAAGATTTTAATTGTTTGTATGTCTTAGGTATCTCTCCATTGAAATCTTGCTGAATTTGTTCGGCTAATCGTTTTAACATATCAACCCTCTTATGTAATCCCAGAGATCCCATCAATTTCCTGCCAGTTTTAATTTTCATATTTGAAAGGTGTTCTATTGAAGGATATTTTTTAATAAATTCAATAAAAATCGGCTCAACCTGTGCGGCTTTTGTGCGTGTTAAGAAATATTCACTGATTAAAACCTTATATGGAGTCTTATCCTTGCGCCAAGAATATTTATCAATGCTTTGAATTGATATTTCTGATATAACATTTTTAAATTTTTCAAGGACAACTTTAGGTACTTCGAATAGATTATCCAGTTCTGTCATAAAGATTATGATATTAATAAATTAAAAAATATTCAATGTTAACTATAATAAAAGACCAAATTTAACTTATTTTTATTTAAATACAATGAAAGAATTATTTAAATTATGAGTACAAAAAATCTCACAGCAAATAGGGGAGAATGGAGTGAACTATATGTTTTCTTTAAATTACTTTCAGACGGAGAATTGTATGCAGCCGATGGTGATCTCAATAAAATCAACAATATTTATTATCCGATTGTTAAAATAATACGAGATGAAATTGATGGCAAGTGGGATTATTACAGAAATTCCAAAATAAAAATTATAAATGCTCAAACCAAAGAAATCGTCCAAGAAATCCCGATAAGTGATTTTGAACTTAATGCCAAAAATTTATTGAATACTCTTAAAGATAAAAAAAATAAAGGGAGTTTTTCTCTACCATCTATTGAAAATTTTATGAAAGCAATTAAATGTAATTCGATTAAACTTAGACCAACTGAAAAAAGAGATATAACCATCGTTGTTCACGATCTCAGAACAGGTAAAAAGCCAACTTTAGGATTTAGCATTAAATCCCAAAGGAACTTAGTACGAGATATTATCAAATATAAAGCATGGAAGAAAGGATTAGATCCTTTTAAATACAGAAATGATGAAGGGATAAGGAAGATGACCGAGCGCGAATGGGCGCGACTTCAGGGATTTCCCGAAGATTTCAAATTTCCCGTGTCAATGACGCAGGCATATCGACAATTAGCAAATTCAGTTCCAGTACCCGTAATAAAAGCAATAGCGTTAGAAATAAAAAAGTCTCTTGAAAATAAGATTGATTTGAAATCCAAGCTCGAAAAATATGCAGTAGTTGATAACTAAACATATCAAACTTTTATTTTTCAAAAATAAACGGAGTTTTTTATCTTCTACTTTAAATAGGATATATGAAAGAGAGCGTAGGATTAGATTTTATAAAATATAATTTTAAAGCAGATAATATTAATGAAATTATATGTCTTCAGAATAAAGCAGATATATTCAATGAGAATCCAAATATAATTTTTACATTTATAATTGAAGGACTAAAAGTTAATGAAGAACTGATTGATGAAATTAATTTATTACCTGAAATAGAACAGCGACTTCAAAAAATAGAACAACTTGGGGGAATTATAAAATATTCTGACCTTAAGGATGAAAAATTTAAGTCCAATTTGCTTATGATTGATACTAATTTACCGAATTTAATTGGAGATATTTTATTAGCCTATTTTAAGGGAATATCAGAAAATATAAATGAACTTTTAGAATATGTCAAAGAAAATAATCCACTAAATATATGTGAAAATTATTTACACGAATTTTATGATAATAAAACAAAGAAGTTTTTATCCTACATAATAATTTCAGAAGAACAAAATAATATAGTAGGAGATTTCAATCTGAATCCAAATAGATATATAGTATTAAAAAATGATAAAATTGGAATACTTAATGCCTATAATTTAGAGAAATTTGAGGATAATCTCTTAGATAATGCGAAATTAAGTTCAGACAATAATCTGAATACTTTTGGTTATATTTTTATGTTCAATTCTTTAATATTTATTAATCTAAAGTTAAACATAGATTTCAATTTATAATTTTAGCCTAATGAATTATTTTAAATTTAGAACATTCTTTTTTATCAAGAATTATCGGAAATAAGTTCGTGAAACCGTTATTTCGCGTTGTTTTATACATACTAATATGCTATTGGGGTATTACTTGGATATTATAACAAAGAAAAAATAAATTTTTTAAAAACATCTTGATCTTAACCTTCTTTTTTTAATATCCATTATAAGCATGATAGAAATTATAATGATGATAAAATATTATTAATATAATCCAATATGAAAACTTGAGGTTTTATTTAATTTGGGTACTGTAATGCTAAAGAACGATACAAAAATCAAACTGACTAAAATTGCAGCTGACCTTCAAAAGCAAAGAGGTAAACGAGTAGATTTTGACGAAGCCATATCTTATTTAGTAAATTTATATAATAATCAACAAACTAATTGGAATTTGTTTGAAGAATTCTGTGAACCATTGAAAGGTGCTACTAAGAATTAATCGAAGAATTATATAAAGGACGTGAAGAAGACGAAAAAAAGGTCCGTCTCGATTGATGCCAGCTGCTTGATTGCAGTCCAAGCAAGCGAATCTCTAAGCGAACTTTTTAAGGATAAGATAAGAAAGAATTGGAATGCATTTTGTTCTGAATTCGCCCTAATTGAAACATCTTATATCTTATGCCGAACATTTGGCATCGAGATCGCAGAAAAAAAAATGATGGCGCTAAAAGAAAGTGGAATTATTCAAATCGAACCAATTTGTAAAGTAAGCAAGGAAGCGTCATTAATTAAATGTAATCGACCAATAGGCATTGGTGATTGCCTTACAATTGCGTTAGCTAAATCCATCAATGGAGATGCTATCTTTTGTAATAAAGAACGAGAGCTATTTACTACATTAGATAAAAAACCTTTTGATGTTAAAATCATATTTCTTGAAGATATTATTTAGAGATATTCCTAGGTGAAAGTAACGGGAAAGGTCATATCAGTTAGAATTAATAAAAATTTGGAAAAAATAGTTGAGAGGTATTCAAAGGAAAGGAAGGAGGGCGCGGACCAATCCGAAATAATACGCGAGCTCATCGATAGCGGAAGCGTATATTTAGCCTTAAAAGGATACGCTCAAGGAAAATATTCAATTGGAAAAGCAACTTATTTAGCAAACCTCCCTTTGTCCGAGTTCATGGATTTAACGATGGAACTCGGGATTAAATCTAAAATAGATAAGGAAGATTTGCTTGAAGGATACGAAAATTTCAAAAATCTTTTTTAAAGAGAATTATTTACCGGAGTTGCGAACGGGACTACCGCTTCTGTACCCTGGTCGGGACTAACCGAAGACACGACATATTCTTGGTATGTTATTGTTAACGATGAGGGAGAATCAACGCAATCGTCAACTTGGTCTTTTACGACTGAATCGACAAGCTCTACTATTGATGATGGCGATGACGAAACCGAAATTGCAGACGAAGACATGGAGGATGAGAATCCCGAAGAAAATAATCCCCATATAGAGGAAGAAACCATACCGGGATTCCCCATTGCCAATTTGTTGTTAATCATGTTTTTAGGATTGGCTGGAATTATCGTATCTTTAAGAAAAAATAGTCGTTTTTGAATTTAGTTCTATTCTCAATTTTTTTATTTTTAATTCATATTTCTTTTTTAAAACTCTATCATATTTGACATTTGAAGGATTTCCTTGAGTTTTTTCTTGTTGATAAAATATATACTTTTTTTCTTGCTTGAAATGACGCCGTATTCTTCGAGCTTGCTAATGTACTTCTTGATCGTGTTGTAATGAATCCCTAATTCTCTAGATAATTCCGTGAGTTGACATCCCTTTGAATTTAACTCCAAATATTCTATTATCATCTTGCATTTACCACGCGAAATAATATGCACGATTTGGGCGCTATGAAAAGACCCTTCGTTATCAAAATATGCTTTTCGATTGCCAATTTTCTCAGGCCTCACAAATTTAAACTTATCCAACACGCTCAAATGCCATCTGATCACCGCACCGCTCATTTTTATCTTCTTTAAGAGCTTGTTAAAATGAATGCCGGGATTTTCTTGCACGCACTCAAAGATTTTTCTCCGATTATCATTTTTTAAAATATCAGTTCTTGACAAAATAGATCCCTCTACTAAGACATTTTTCTCGATGAGTGATTTCAATATTCTTTTAATTCCTTCCGAGTTAATGTTGATAGAGGCTCTGGAAAATCTCACTTTAAGATATGGAACGATGCTAATAGGGTCGAATTTCTTATGTTTTTCCATATGTTCCTGGATTAGTTCCAGCGCAAGCCCTTCGTAGACTATGACATCTTCTACTTCTTCGCGTTTTCTTTTTCGCACAACGGGAACGCTCTCTGTCTCGCCATAAATAGTGTTTACTACTTTTACTCTCTCTTTCGGTAAAAACGATAACATCTCCCGGATAAAGTCTTCCTTGACCTGTCCCTTAAATCCAATATTATCCGTCGTGGTAAGGAATTCGCTTGAAACGATCGTGAGTGGTTTTTGTTTCAACAACGCAATGACTTCTGCGGGGATGTTCTCGTCAAAGGCCCTGAGCAATTCTTCCTTGTTGCTAAGCTTGTTTAAGATTTCCTTAGAGGACTTCGTTTGATTTCTATATTTTTCGTATTTATCATCCTTTTTCTTCTTATTTTTCGGTTTTTTTCGGTTTTTTAATTGTCGCTGAGCTAATTTACTTGCGAGTTTTGTCGTTTTTTTTGAACGATAAATAGTATATCCCGAAACGAGAGACACGGCACTAACGGCACCTACACTAGCAAGAACGATGGTCACTATAAGCGCAGAATCGTCTTCACCATTGGGTTCTCCAGAACTTGAATACGACTTTATTAATTCTAGATCGCAAGTTCTTTGATTTCCCGCCATGTCTAAAACGAAGAATCTCACGATTATCGTGCCGTTTCCCATTTGATCCCAAGCAGCCTGGTCGATATAACCGTTCCACGCATATTCGGCAGTGTAATGAGCGCTATTCGTTGCGTTGATTAACATGTATTGAATCGATTCGATTCCACTTGGATCTGAAACGAAAATAGTAATATCGCTTGCACTAGGGGCAATAATTCCATAGAGTTTTTCGTGTTCGGAGGTTATCACGATAATTTCTGGAGCAAAAATATCCTTCCTTATCATTATATCGGTCGTGCCTATATTACCAGAAGTGTCGTTTGCGTAAAATCGCACGATTATCGTGCCGTTTCCCATTAGATCCCAAGCAAATTGGTCGATATAGCCGTTCCATGTATAGTTGGAGGTATGATGTGCGCTATTCGTTGCGTTGATAAGGACATACCATTGACCATCTATACCATCTAGAGCTGAAAATGATACATCAAAATCGTCTAAACCTGGAGCATCCATTGAAAATATCTCATTTTCCCATGGTTTTTTAATGTCAATAAAAACGAGATTATATATGCTTTTTCTTACGTGAATATCAGCGAAGCCTACATTACCTATCGTGTCGTTTGCGTAAAACCGCAAGATTATCGTGCCGTTTCCCATTTGATCCCAAGCAACTTGGTCGATATAGCCGTTCCAAGTATAGTTGGAGGTATGATGACTGCCATTTGTTACGTTGATTAACATGTACCATTCAGCATCGATTCCGCTAATATCTTCACTACTTACAGTACAATTGCTCGGTCCAGGAGCATCTAAGCCAAAAATATCATTTTCTTTAGGATTAATAGTGAAAATATTTGGAGATATGATATCTTTTCTGATAACAACTTCAATGATGTTAAAGTAATCGTTTACATTATTAACGAAGAACTTGATTATTACGGTTCCGTTTCCCATCTGATTCCAGACAGATTGATTGATCGATCCATCCCAAGTATGGTTGTCCGTAAATTGAGCACTATTCGTTGCATTAATCAGCATGTATTCTACTGGATCGGAATTTGGATAACCAACATATAAATCGATATTGGGGGGGCTCTTGCCAAATAGTTCGTAATTTGTTGGACTAGATAGAACAAGTAAGGGTGGAGAGCATATGGGATAATTATCAGTAATATTTCCTGATATGTAGGGTGTAGACCCAATTCCATCACCTCGATCTACGCCTGTATAATCGTGCCAATAGTTTCCAATTTCTCCATAATCCCATTTATTATAAGACGCGTTGTCTTCGGCATTTATTCCGTTCTCAATGAAAAAATTATGATATATGGTGTTATTATTGCTGTTGTCGAGAAGTACAAGTCCATTATTTCCGTTGTATTGGATAATGTTTTGCGATATGGTATTTTCTCTGCTATATCTATCAATAAGCATTCCGTATAACGTATTGTTGCTAATCTCATTCTCCAGGACAAGGTTCTCGTCACATTGATCGGAAAAGACAATTCCGTTGTCTTGGTGAGAGGACCTAACATTACTTGCGCTGTTTCTAAGAATTGTATTTCCAGAAGATATGAGGAATCCAATTCCATATTGATCATTGTCGTTCACGGTGTTATCGCTAATAGTGTTGTAATCGCATCTGTAATAGAAGTAAATTCCTCTCTCATCATTATTGCTTACATTATTGCTTGCGATCGTGTTATTATTATTACAGGTATAGAAATACATTCCGATTATGCAATCACTTACCTTATTTCCTGAAATTGTGTTCTGATCGCAATAAAATGAAATGTATATTCCGATATCATCGAAACTTGAATCTTTGCCACTTATATTATTTTCCGAAATGGTGTTGTTCACGCAATAATTATCAAGGAGTATTCCCTTTCTCGTATTATTCGTTATTTTACATGCCGAAATCGTGTTATTTTCGCAATAATTTGATAAAGATATCCCACCAAGATCATTATCGTATATTACATTGCCTGAAATATTATTCTCGTGACAATAATCTATCAAACTAATTCCATTATTATTATTGCTTACATTATTGTTCATAATTTTATTATTATTGCAATGTTTGTTCAAGGATATTCCCACAATACCATCACTTAAAACATTTTCAGAGATGGTGTTGTTATCGCTTTTACCATTCAAATGTATGCCATATCCAGAAGGATAAATCTCTTCTTTATTTCTTACCATATTTCTCGATATATTGTTATGAGAACTTCCAAACAAGTAAATACCGGTGTAAACATCTGTTAGGGTTAATCCCGTGATCTCGGAATAAGAGCAATTAATTAAAAATATTTGGGAAGCATTTTCGTATTCTCTTGGTCTTAGGCCCATTCGATCTACATAATAGTAAATAGGTTTTCCGTTTACAGTATTTGTAGTATTGATGTCGTGAGTTCTTAAATCGGAAAGAGAGCCTTCAACTTTTAAGCCTCCTGATCTAAAAAATCGATTATTGTACAATATAGCCCTATAAGAATCCCACAAGAAAACTCCAACATGGTTGTTGCTTCCATTATTCCCTGAAATGGTGTTATCATTACTGTAACATGAAATTAATAAGCCATAACCATTACCATCCATCGTATTATTAATGATATTGTTAGAATTACTATGATCGGCAATCCCCACTCCAAAATTTGAATTATTAAAAACTTTATTTTCCGATACATTGTTATTGTCACAATTTCCAAGCAAGCCTATCCCGTGATCTATATTTGAAATCCCACCATCTGCAATGTTTCCAAAAATGGTATTGTCGTCGCAATTATTTAGCAGTGTTATGCCACCATATTCATTAGCATTTGCCATGTTGTTTACAATAGTGTTGTTATCGCAATAATCCATTACAAATATTCCACTAAAATCATTGATATTTGCCGTGTTGTTTGTGATTGTATTGTTATCCGAGTTGTTATACAATGCTATACCACATCCTTGATTGTTTTCACAAGTATTATTCATAATTCTCGCATTTGAAACATTCACGAGTTCAATACCTGCGTAATAGTCGTAATCGTCGCCACGCCTACCTGAGTTAGTTAAAGAACAGTTCCGAATGATAAAATACGCTCTTGAATTTCTTATTTCTATGCAAGAACTATCATCACCACCATCAATAACGAGGTCCTCAATGATATAAGGGCTTGCAAGAGTACCATTACCGCTACACCATGTTTGATTGGACGCCCAACTCCAGTTTATCAAGCTCCCTGGAAGATCGTCGATGACGAAGTCTTCCATTACGACGGAAGATTTTAGAAAACCTTCTTCTTTTACATCAATATCAGTATTAAATTTCTTAGAATCCTGTCCTTGCAAAACGATTGCGCAAAAAAACAATACAAAAAATAATGTAATGTATACTTTTATTTTATCATGTCGATCATGCATTTCTATTAGCCCTCTGGGTTATTTTTAATTTTTTCAAAAAAGTCAAAAAGCCCTTGATTGAATTAATCTTTTTTTTTTTAAAATTAAAAAGCATTTGAAATTTGCTCTATTTTTTTAAACCAATTTTATTGCATTAAATTTAACACAAGCAAGGCGATATTTAAAAGGATATAGCATGAAATTGAAATTTCAAAAATCTTAAAACTAGCTTGATGCACCTATTTATTGCCAAACTTCTATTAGAACGAAGGAAATTGACGATATTTTAAAGAAAGATATAATTTCATTCTTTTTATTCTTTTGAAAGGATTTTCTTGACTTATTTGAATTATAAATCGTAAATGAGTTCGTTATCAAATTGCTCGAAGGATACGAAAATTTAAAAAGACTTTTTTAATAAGCAAATCATTAAATTAAGAAAATTCAAACCACGATTCTGAGTGGCGTGAAAGTGAAGAAATTATTAGATCATGACAGCCAAGATGAATTTGAAATAGAGATTAGCGGTAATTCATCTGGAGTGGAAACATCCACTTTTTATAAAAATTTAATCCATTGTTATGATGAAAATTTAAAAAAGATTTTTTGAATTGATAGCAGCGCTACAATTCATTCCTAATTTCAATAAGAGAGACTTATAGCTGAAAAATCAAAAGGATGAGTAATGTAAATAACTTACTTCGCTTCGGGAAGTAAAACTACGAAATTGCTTCCGAGGGAATGGTCTCCTTCAACCTTGTCCTCTACCCATATTTCTCCGTTGTAGAGATCAATTAATTTAACGATGAACGAAAGTCCAAGCCCCATTCCTTCAGATTGATCGTTTTTAATTTTTTTCGACTCGATAAAAATTTCCTTTTTTTGATTCTCAGGAATTCCAACGCCGTTATCTCTAAATTCAAACCTGACAATATTTTGGTTTTGTTTTTTTTCCAACAGTGTTTTAATTTCAATTTCGATCTTGTCGTTAATATTATGGCGTATGGCGTTTATCAGGATGTTTTCGAAAACGTCAACAAGTAATTCGTTCGCTAAGACGTGAACTTCCTTTATTGTAGTATTAATTTTTATTTCTAATTCTTTTTCATGGAAATTTTTAGATACAAACGAGATGGCGCTGTTTAGAAAAGTTATTACTTCAATAGGACGAACCTCCATGCCAGATTTTTCAATTTGAGATAAATTATGAATGTCGTTTACTAATTTTTCTCCACGACAAATTTGAGCATTTATTAGGTCGAAATATTCGAGGAATTCATCTTTGTTAAAGATATTTTTATCTAGAAGCGATTCGCATAGCTGAACAGCCATTCTAATAGAGTGAAACATGTTATTAATATCGTGAGTAAATAATCCCTTAAAACAACTGGCTCTATCGTAAGCCTGGCGATACATTTCTTCAGACTTCTCTAATTTAATGGTTCTTTTTCTAATTCTTTTTTCTAATTCTTTTTTCAAGGATTTTAAAGTTAGTTCAGTTTTTTTTTGTTTAGTGATATCTCGGATAAAAACTTGTATTAATGTTTCGTTTCTCAATTTAACTAACGACGATTCTAAACTGATCCATAAAGGTTTACCATCTCCTCTCGAAATCTGGAACTCCAATGGGCTTAAAAGGTTTCCCTTTACAATTTGTTGAAATCTAGATTGAAATATCGTTTGCAGATTTGAAAATTTAGAATCTCCCTTAGTTGAGAACATTTTAATCACATCAGCAAAATGTTTTCCTACTAAATCTCCTTTTTTGAATATTGCCAGGAATTTATTCATTGTTTCGTTACAATCAACAATAATTCCATTGTAATTAACCAACCATATCCCATATGGTACGGAATTAAATAAATGACGATATTTCTCTTCTAACTCGTTAATCTTTAATTCTGATGACTTTTTCTCATCATTATCTTCTTTTTCGTATTTTGAAAACCCTTCATCGTACATGGAGGCTCACCCATATTTTCCATACAATATTTTATATAAAATTAATTATCATATTTATGTAAATCCCATCTGGGACTGATAACGAGTTTTCTTCATGATTTTTTTGAAATTTATCTTCAAATAAGATTAATTATAGTTTTTAACCGCATTATTCTTAAATTAAGGATTTAACTTCACAATAAAAGAAAGATGGTTTAAAGAAATGTATAAAAAAATTTTATTAGGAATGGACGGATCTGAAGACGCAAAACGAGCTGCTTTAAAAGTAATTGGTCTTTGTGAGTCAAGACCTTCAGAAATCGTAGTTTTTCACTCTTACATGCATCGAATCATCCCCCAAACGCATCCAATCTTGGTCTCTCCAATAACTCCCACTTATTATACTATACCAGAACCAGATTATGGGCAAGTCCAAGAATTATATAGACGGGAAGGACAAAAAATTCTTAAAAAAGCGGAAATGCTTTTTAATAGCGCAAACATCGATGTAGAAACGAGATTAATAGAAGACGAAGAGCCAGAGGATTATATTCTGAGGATTTCGGAAGAACAAGATTTTGATTTGGTTGTTCTGGGATGTAAAGGTCATCACTCCAAGATACATCAAATCTTCATGGGATCTGTTGCGCAAAAAGTCTTGAATAGTGCCACGAAGGCAGACATTCTTATTGTAAGATGATTTATTCTGGCAAATTCAAGATCATTTTTCAGTTTTTTTGATATTGGTGATTTTAAAGGATAAAGCATTATTTTTAGTTTTAAGTACATACTTTTTACAAAAATAAAGGTAGGTAGTATAAGAACGATTCAAATTTTTTGTGACAATAATCTTCGTCATTAATAAAAGAAGGTTTAATTTTGCTGTTTTGAGTAATTTTTTGTTATATTAACATTCGAAAATTTAAAAATAATAGACCTTCTATTCTGAAGGGTCATTTCACGATCATATCGAGATTGCAATCCTTTTTTTTTTTAGCTGTTTTACTAAAGATCTTGCTTTCGAATCCAAAGGATTACCCGATAAATATACACCATTAAGAGAGCTCATTGTTGTCATCGATTCGGGTAGGCTAGTCAAGTTGTTGTTTTCAACTTGAAGGTAAGCAAGAGATTTCAAGTTACTTATGGAATCAGGCAGTGTTGAAATCTTATTATTTCCTAAATAAAGTCCGTAAAGGTTGTCAAGGGTTTCTAGGGTTGTATTGGATTCAGTAAGATTTGTTAGCTGGTTATTATTGAGCGATAAGGTTATCAACGAAGAAAGATTACCAATGGATTCGGGAAGATCCGAGATTTCATTGCAATGGAGGTGAAGAAAGGCTAGTGATTTTAAGTTTCCAACAGAATTAGGGAGGGATCTTAATTGATTATTATATAGGGATAATTCTTTTAATGACATGAGGCGTCCTATCGAATCTGGAAGGCATTCTAATAAATTATCGTTAAGTCTTAAGATTTGTAGCGATTTAAGGTTTCCAAAGCATTCTGGGAGGAATCGGAGGGGATTGTTATACAATGATAATTTCTTAAGCGAGCAAAGGGCTCCAAAAGATTCTGGGAGCGTTATTAATTTATTATCATATAAAAGCAATTCAGTGAGCGAAGATAGTCGTCCTATAGATTCTGGAAGAGATGAAAGAGAATTTCTACTCAAATCTAATTCTTTAAGCGAAGTTAGGGCGCCAAACGATTCGGGAAGTATTTTAAGTAGATTGCCAGATAATCGTAAAAATTGAAGGGATTGTAAGTTCCCAAAGGAATCAGGAAGATGTGTCAATTTATTATTGTATAAGGGAAACATTCTCAGGGAATATAGATTCCCAACTGATTCTGGGAGCGCCTCTAGCTGATTATTGCATAAATTGAGTGTCTGAAGAGAAGTTAGGTTTCCAATAGACTTGGGAAGCGTTTTGAGCCTGTTATGACACGAATTAAGATTCTGAAGAGAACAAAGATTACCGATGGATTTCGGGAGTTCTGAAAGACAGTTCAAGCTTAAATCGAGGATTGCAAGCGATTTTAAATGTCCAATAGTATCGGGAAGCGATTCAAGTAAATTATCTCTTAATGAAAGCGAAACGAGTGATTGGAGCTTGCCGATCGATTCAGGAAGTCTTGTGAGCCTGTTTTCCCGTAGGATTAAGCGTTTTAGCTTGTAAAGCTTTCCTAAAGACTCCGGGAGAGTTATTATTCTGGTTTTTAGCAATCGTAGTTCTTGCAAGGACGATAAATTTCCTATTGATTCAGGAAGCGAAGAGAGCTTGCACCTATGCAATCCAATACCCGTGACATTTCCGAGATTATCGACTGAAAATCCCATTTGGCCGTCATGCTCTACCGTGTTTACGATGTTAAAAGCCTTTCCCGAAAGTTTCTCGAGGTCTTGAAGAGCAATCGCTTCCAGTCGAGGAATCTGAGCACCTTGGAAGGATCGCATCGAATCGTTTTTCTTTTTTACTTCGCTATAATGGTTTTCTGTTTTTTCTGGTTCGTACTTCTTCATTTGATCGCATCCTCGCCTCGTTCGCGCGCCGCCAGGATCTTATTTAACCTTAGATGGTATTTTTATTATATGTCCCGACAATTTTTAAAGGTATTTCCTTGCATCGCTTGTGGGCAAATGATTATATAAGATGACACATGATGCAAATAATTAAGAGTAATCATTAATCCCAATAAAATGCTTAAAATAATGGAGAATCAAAGTTTTTTTTTGTTGATATAGAAATTGAAAGAATAATATATATTCAAGCGTGAATTATTCCTTAATCATGGTTGCAAATCTTTTGGTTTTATCGATATCAGTAGCATTGCTGGTTCTTACCTGCGTTATATATCAAAAAAGCCGTAAGAAACGGACGAATATAAAATATCTTGTGGCTTGCTTGAGCCTTATTGCATTTTCAAACACTCTTGTTGGAATAGACCTTAAAAACCTGGTTATCGTGATGATTCTTACAATTCTCTTGCCCTTGGGTTTTATAATGTTATTTTTTCACTACGAGGGTATTTCTCGTCCCCGACCTAGGCTTAGCGTCTTCATTTACCTTCTTACCTTGTTTATTGTTTCGGCTTCGTTTAAAGCAATGATATTGATATACATGGGTTTAAACAATCAATCTTTTGATGTCACCTACCAAGAGTTAGGGGTCACCAGCGATTCGTTCGTAAACTTGCTCTTAAATGTTGCTAGACTATCCCAATCGATATTATCTTGCTTAGTATTTTTAATAGCAGTATTTGTAATGAAAAAAGCACAGAAAATCATGAAGATGAGGGCCACCATCATCGAGTTGATTGGGCTGGTCTTTTTAGTCGTATATGGTGCACTATATGTTATCAGAGACCTTTTCTTCTACGCCAATTACGACCTTTTAACGTCGATAGCTTTAATCTTCAGCTTGATCGGGCTTTTACTCATAGTATACAATTTTCTCGTGCATCCAGATTACTTATACCTGTTACCATTTCCCATCTTTAAATTCATGATCTTTAACGAGAACGGCATTTCCTGCTATGTGAGAAGCATAGAAAAGACGAAAGATGGGATTGACACGCGCGGAGACATGGATCAGCTCATGGCAGGTGCGTTCACGGCGATTTCGAACATGTTTAAAGAAGTACTTGGTGCCGGAACGAACATTCGTTATATCGATGCTGATAAATTCATCATCTTCGTCACTCCCCTTCCGCAGAAAAGAGGCGTGCTTGTCGTCATTTCTCCCGCAGAGACTGCTCTTTTCAAGGATTCTATCAAGCGATTCACGCGCACCCTTTCACCTAGCCTTCTTGAAAAAATTAACGGTGTCGTCGAAATTAACGAATTAAGACCTGAAATCGACGCATTGATAAGGACATCCTTTCCTTATGTCCATTTTTCGCAAGGAGAATGAAGCTGTCCAATAACACGATATATTCGTTATTATTTTTTTTCTATTATTTTTACCCGTTTTATAAAAAAAAAGATATAAAAACTGGAGCTCGATACCTAGTTTAAATAAATATTGAAAGTTGCACTATAAATTACTTATCGTGCGCTTTTTAAATACACACAAATCTTTGTAATACATACAGTTGATAAAGATGACTCTAAACATGCTATTTTCTATTGTACCAGCAACTGGAATGTCTGAGGATATGCAAATAATCCTTTTAGGCATCACACTTCCCATTATTGGATCAATTATCACGGTGCTCATATTTCCGAGGTTGCTTGCACCCCTTTTTTTGAAAGCCAAGAACAAGATCTTGAGCAAGAAGTATAAGGACGCTTTCATCCTCGTTAAACCACGGGCATTAAAAGGAAAAGTCATCGCCAAGCGATTGATCTATGTACTGGCGATCTCCATTGTTTTCCTTCTATTACTCGTCGATCTTTTGGATCCAACTCAATGGCTTGATGCTGGTTCGCTGCAATCGTATGCTGATCAAGGTATTGACCCCAAATACCACATTACTTTCCTTCTGACCTGCATGGGATTGATGTTTCCTATTGGAATGGGAATCTGGGCAATATCTTGGGCAATCGAAGATTCTGGACTTGTTCATTACATGTTCCGCGAGGACGGTTATTATGAGATCGAGCCAATTCACATCCGTTATACTCTCTATGTGAAGGGTTTTGCGAGCTTGGCATCCCTCGCGTTCTTATTCCAATATTTCTACGACAATATCTTGTTGGACCGATTTTCAGACTCATTGCTCGTTTTTGCAATCCTGCTCGTGGTAGTTGGTATATTCGTTCCAGCATATTTTATTTACGCAAAAGTCATGAAATCGAACGATTACTTAAAAAAAGGGCTTGAAGAAGTCAAGACATTGAAAGAAAGCGATATTAAGAAATAAATTATTTATTTTTGTTTTATTTTTTTAATACTTTTTTTGATATTTTTTTAGATCATACCATCTTATAACTTTTTCATACCGCTTTAAATGCTATCTTTCTTTTATCTATATATTAAAATAATATCTAACATAATCATTCTGTTCAAGACGATATTAAATGTTCTCGTTTAACGAAATTGGAATTGTAAAAAATAAAATATTTCAAACAGAAGGGGCGTTTCAGCGAAGACATGACATGTCTACGATCTTGGTGCACGATGAATACAAGAAGGGACTTTATGGCATCGAAGAACACGAATACTTGCATGTCTTGTTTTACCTTCACGAAAGCCAACCCAAGGACTTAAAATTAGACGGTCTTGAGTATAAGGGAGGTTTTAAGGGAGTATTTGCCTCTAGAGCTCCAAATAGACCCAGCTTGATCGGATTGACAACGGTGAGATTATTAGAACGCAATGGTCGAGAATTGATTGTCTGGGGTTTGGATACCATAAATGGAACACCAGTGTTAGATATTAAACCACTTGCACTTGATATGGATATGTTTTACGCAATGGAAGCCGAGAAAATCGTTGAAATATATCCCACATTGGATGCAATGAAATGTAAAGAGCGAGCGTAAAACCAAGCCTATTCAAAAGGTTTGTTACACGACCAGCAGGATTCTCCCTTCTTTTTCAATATATCCACGCATTTCATGCAATAATATGTCTGGCAATTTCGACACAAATACAGTTCTCCCACTTCAATGAGACCTTTGTGAACCGGACAAGTGTATTGTGCCTTTATAACAGCTATTTCAGTCTCATTACTTTCTTTTTTATCTTCAATCCTGGCAATTTTAGCTGATGCGAGCTTTTCAGGAGATTTAACTGATGCTTTAGGAGTTAAAGTCTTTTTTGGAGGAATTTGTGTCCGGGAACCTTGTAATTTTGAACTGAATGTCGTGTGAAACCATTTTGATCCCGAATTAGAGCTTTTTTTATACAGGAAGATAGCAAACACCCCAAAACGATGACGACGAAAACTATTACGGCGATCCAAGGGTACTCATCTCCTAAAGGAGGACGATCTTCATCGATCGGAAACAAGATAGGGAGCATGTCTTGGATACCTGGAGCACTTAAAATATTGTATGGTACGTCCCCAATCCCATCGCCGTCCAAATCCTTTCCCTCGTAGTCGCTCCAATAATTGCCGATTTCAATCGTATTCCAAGAGTTATCCCCAACATTACTGTAATCCTGCGCTTGAACGGAATTATCGACAAAAATATTGTTAAAAAGTATGTTATCGTGATTAAAGTTACCAGAAACGAAAACATCTACGACCTGATTGCTTGACATGTTATTTGAACTGCACTCGATGTCCCAATTCGACCAGTTCATATAAATTCCATCCAAGTTAGAAGTAATCTTGTTATCGTGTATTTCGTGGGTGTTTGAGTCATTCAATTCGATTCCATTCTGATTTTCCCTTGCGATATTTGCTCCTAGAATTCCATTCATGCAATTTTCCAGAATTATTTCTGATCTCGAATTGTTGATTGCAATATTAGCGGTTATTATAATGTAATCCGAATCCCAAATGCGGAACCCGTACTCAAAATTATGGGACGCGTTGTTTCCTAAAATCTTGTTGCTGTCAGAATAGTTAAGAGAAAAACTATGCGTATTACAAAGTGCAATGTTTTCAGAAAATTCGTTAAAATTGCTTTGATTACAGAGCGAGATTCCTGCGTAATTATTATAGTTAGCCGTATTTTTCGAAATATTAGAAGAAATAAACGAATCCTCGAATATCCCAAATTATGAAATGTATATTGGGAGATAGGAAGATATTTAAATCAAATTACGATTAATTATAAAATATTAACTATTAAATTTTAATTATTCTTGTTATATCTTTAAAGCGTTGTTCAATTTTTTACCAAATCAGTCCACATATAAATAGATACGATGATTGTTAAAAATCCTCTAAAATCATATTAAATACCGTTTCATCATCCTTTAGATTGTAAATATAAAATAGATAGTATGAAAAATAAGCAAAAGGCAGATACGCAATATCTTTTAATGGTGAAAAATTTAAATTCTTATAACAACTACAATACTTTAATTAAATAATTGTTTATACAAATAGTCCTGCGTTTTATTAAAGATTCGAGCGATTTTTAATAACAATGGCGCAGGACCTAATAACACCATATATTACATATCAAGATTTTACGAGGAAAATTAGGGGTTCGGCACACATGATTGTATCTTTTCCGAATATGGGACCAAACTGGGTGGCGTTCAAGACATTCTTCGAAAAGAACGGGTGTGAGGTGATAGTACCTGAACCGACGAATAGAAACACCATCAAGTTTGGCGTGAGGCATAGTCCGGAGTTTGTTTGTTTTCCGTTTAAGGCAACAATAGGAGACTTTAAGAATGCTTTAGATAAAGGTGCTGACACTCTCGTGATGGCGGTAGATTGCGGTCCTTGTAGGTTCGGATTCTACGCCAGCGTTCAGGAGCGAATTTTGAAGGACTTAGGATACAATAATTTCAGATTGATTCCCCTCGAACAAGGAGACTTGCTCACTTTTGATTGGGTTAAAACACTATTTAAAACGTCTCCTTTCACCGATCACAAGCGCTACACCAGCGCTGTGAAAGCAACGATTTTTTTCCTCAAAAAAGCCAAGCTCACAGAAGACATTCAGACCGCAGAAGGTATTTTTCGGGCGTACGAAGAGGTTCAAGGCGACACAACTCGTATTGTCAACGATCTCCTACACAAGCTCGACGAGACAAACACGCTGAATGGTTTGCGAAATTTTCGCACTGTCATCAAGGATATGTTTAACGCAATGGATCTCGATAGAACTCGAGATCCCTTGAGAGTTGGACTCTCGGGTGAGATACACATCAGCTTGGAGCCTTATGTCAATTTAGATGTGAGAAAAAAGTTTGGCGAGCTTGGTTGCGAAGTACACCAATCGCTCAGCCTCTATGACTGGATCATGCACAAGTTACATCTCAACTATCACCGAAAGTGGTTTGAACATTTAGCAAAACCACATCTTCCCATGGACATCGGTGGCGAATGTCAATGGGTTATCGGCGAATACATAGATAAAGCGAACGCAGGATTCGATGGATTCGTCCATTCTTACCCCTTTACTTGCATGCCCGAGGTCACGGCTCGAACGATCATTACCAATAAGCTTAAAAAAATGTACGATTTGCCCGTGTTATATTTCTCGTTCGATGACCAATCGGGCGTTGAAGGCATGCGTACGAGAATAGAAGCGTTTATCGACCTCATAGAAGGTCGTCGCAAGAAATATTCTGACAAGGAGGCTCAAAAAGAATACGGAAACCACTTTTGTCTCGAATGCATTAAATTAGTACAAGCAAAATAATAATTATAAAGAAAGGAATGAACCGAATTATGGTTGAAGTTTCAGATAAAATTATAAACGAAGAAAACAAGAAAAACGCCTTCCTTGGAATTGATGTAGGCTCTGTAAGTCTCAAGTTTGTTTTAATAGATCTTGACGGAAAAGTCCTCACGAACGTGTTCTTGCGCAACACGGGTTCGCCTATCGAATCGGTCAAGGACGGCATGGCAAAGTTAAAAGAAACAATCGACGCCGATGAAAAGCTCCAAAAATACGCCATCCGAGCCTGTGGAACGACGGGTTCTGCCAGATACCTAACAAAAGCCATTGTTGGCGGTGATCTCGCCAAGACGGAAATCATCGCACACGCCGTTGCCACGCAGTCCATGTATCCCGATGTGAGAACGATCCTCGAAATAGGCGGTCAGGACTCGAAGATCATTATTCTCCGGGACGGCATCATCATCGATTTTTCCATGAATTCCGTGTGCGCTGCGGGTACAGGATCTTTCTTGGACCATCAAGCTGCTCGATTGGGCATTAGAATTGAAGAATTTGGAAATTATGCAGTGAAATCGAACAATCCAGTGTCCATCGCTGGTAGGTGTACTGTGTTCGCAGAGTCTGACATGATTCACAAGCAAAACGCCGGACATTCCCGAGAAGACATCATTGCTGGCCTTTGCGACTCTTTGGTTAGAAACTATCTTAATAATTTATCAAAAGGTAAAGAGCTCGCAGAACCGGTCGTGTTTCAAGGTGGCGTCTCGTTTAACAAGGGGATCGTGCAAGCATTCGAGCGAAACCTCGGGTGCAAGGTCATAGTGCCCAAGTACAACGTGCTCATGGGTGCTCTTGGCATGGCAATCCTGGTAAGGGATCATTTCGTTGACAACGAGACCGAAACCGTTTTCAGAGGGCTAGATGTTGCAGATCAGGAATTCAATACGTCAACTTTTACGTGTTCTGATTGTCCGAACAATTGCGAAATCGTTCAGGTCAAGATGCCTTCCGACGAGAACCAAGTCATTGCTCGCTGGGGTTCAAGGTGCGGAAAATGGGAGGTGTTCTAAATTTCGGACATTCTCAAGAACTTTCTAAAACAATTTAGTGAGTTCAGCGAAGAGATCCTCGAAACGATCAAGCACAAGGCGCGCCTTTCGACCGTGTTTGATGTGTTTCTCGAAAAGGTGATTCCAACATTCGTTAACGAGACCGATCTCAAGGAGTATTACGAGAAACGCATGGAAGAAATAAACGAATTTATCTATAAGTTATAATCTAATCCTTGTATTTTAAATAAATTCATCATTCTTTAGTATAATTTTCAATATAGTAATTCAATACTTTTTCGAAGGCTTCGTCCAATAGTGGTTCTTGTTTTGGATCTGTTAAAATTCCTTTAAGCTTATTTCTAATTAAAGATAGGATCATTTTGAGTCCTTCAATTCGTATGGCAGGAGTTACGTTCCCTTTTTTCCTTTCTTCGTTTAAATCCTCTTTATGCACTACTTGATAATCTGCCAAAACTCGCCAAAAAAGGCCTCTTATTGCCGCATCTGAAAGAGGAAGATACTCGCTAAGAATTTTCGAAAACTCTTTTATGATCTTTTTCTGATAATTGGACAAGTGCAATACTTTGTAGTAGTATTCTAATTCTTTGGTAAAATTGGGTTGAAGATTGATTTTGTCAACCATTTTAACTCAATTTTCTATTTATAGCTTTCACAATTGGATCGTTTTAACAATGAAAACACATGCTAAAAAAGTTATACTATTTTTTAAAAGAAATACAATAATATATTTTCAAGTACATAAACGCCAAATCTTAGGTGAAATAATAAAAAAATGGCGTCAAAATTTTTAAAGAATTTTTAAATCGTTTTGTATAACTTAAGATATCCTGTAAAAAATTCATGAGTTCGATGTTATTTATTTGTAAGATCTTTTAATTGAGAGAGAAAAACAAGGATTTCTTTATTATTTATATTGTGTTAAATCGTGGAACATTCCTAAATGAAAGAATTTCCTTAAATTACAATTCTAAATCTTTTCCACAAGCCCAACAAGATTCTCCTTTTTCTTTCAAAGCATTAGCGCACGACTTGCAATAGAACGCCTTACAGTGAGGGCAAAGGTAAATATTCGTACCTTCAACGGGCCCTTTATGGACAACGCACAGGAACTCTTGCGCTTGAACTTGAAGCTCGGATTCGGTTTTTACGAGCTCCTCCACTTCTGCTTGCGTGCTAGGCTTATGATCAATAGGGGGAAGCTTTGATTTTAGAGAAGAAGATTTCGGAAAAACCTTGTTTAAAACAATACTTTTTTCAGTTTTTTGTTTCAATATAGGAGATATATCTAGGTTTGAAGTAGAATCGACTTTTTTTCTTTTTATTATCTTTATCGCACTTCCTAATATCGTTATCACGCCTAATACTAATAATGTTGAAAAAATCACGATAGCTATCAAGTTGGGCGGAACGATCGTAGGTGATACAATCACGGTCATGTTTGCTGTTGCCATGTCTCCATTAGCGTCGATTACCGTAAGGGTAACAATGTAATTACCTCTCGTATTAAACGAATGAGAGGGAGTTGGGCCGTAAAAGACAGGTCCTTCGTCCCCAAAATCCCAACTATAGTTCAAGGGATCGTTTCCACCGATGACTTCGTAAGCAAATTCGATTGATTGCCCGATAGTGGCGCGAAGCATTGAATTGATGAATTGGACACGGGGTACGGAATCGAAGTGGATTTCAACGAAATCTGTTTTTATTGTTTCAGAACGGTCACCATCAACATCAACGATTACGAGGCTCACGGTAAAAGTGCCATTTACGTCGTAGCGATGAACGGGACTCTCCAAGTTAGAGATATTACTCTCGTCCCCAAAGTTCCAATAAAATTCGGGAGAGCCGTTCCCAATGGACCCGTTAAATTCAAAGTATATCGATTGCCCTTGTATGACTTGGGTGGCGTTCGCAAAAAATTCGGCAACTGGTTGATAATCAAAAAGAACATTAACGCAATTTGGTATTGAAAAGTTATCGATATCACCTGTCGCATCGATCACGGATACATTCACCGTAAAGGTGCCGTTATTCGAATACACGTGTGAGGGATTTTTAGAGCGAGAGACGGGCGTTCCATCGCCAAAATCCCACTCGTAGGTGAGGGCAAGGTTGCCTCCCGTGCCCGTGTAAGAAAATTGTACTGACTGTCCCGCGATTATTTCGGCGTGGCTAAATTCGAAATTCGCGATTGGTTTGGAGTCGTTCAAGGGATGCTCGTCTTGGTTTGTAATCGTTGCTCCATTGGTAATGTTATATGGCTCCATTCCCGTGCCGTTTTCGTAAAAACTTCCGACGTAATCGCTCCAATAATTGCCGTGAGTCCCGTTTTCCCACGAATTTCCAATACCACCACCACCTTTATCGCAGGAATTATTTACCTGATTATTGACAAGTGAGTTGAGCCATATCTTATTACAGTCGGTAAAATATCCCAAATATATCCCATAGTCCTGGTTCTCGACGAGGGCATTTCCAATCATTTCGTTATAATATGCTCCACTAAAATCGGTAAAGTTTATCCCAGATTCTTCGTTATATTTGAGTATGTTTTCCGATATGATGTTATTTTCAGTGGAAAAAAATTTTATTCCGGATTCAGTATTATTGCATATTATATTTTCCGATATGGTGTTATCTTGGCTAGCATCATATAATTCTATTCCAGATCGGGTATTATAACAAGCTATATTTCCCACTATGGAGTTATTATGGGAACTACTTAACGATATTCCCCGAAACGAGTTAAAACTCGCGTTGTTTTCCAAAATGGTATTGTAATTACTGTTATCGTACAATCCTATCCCATTTTCTACATTATAATAGACAGTGTTTTCCGTGATATAGTTATAATCGCTTTCGTGATCCACGCATATTCCGTGCCGAATATTATTGAACGCTAGATTTTTTGAAACAATATTTCGGTCGCTATTATCCAGGTATATTCCACGATATATATTATCGTATATTATATTTTCAGAAACGAGATTTTCATAACAATCATCGATGCGAAGTCCATTATTTTCGTTGAAACTTACATTATTTTCCGAGATCGTGTTATTGTGGCATTCCGATTCGAAAAATAATCCTGAAATCTTGTTGTAAAACGCCGTGTTTCCTTTTATCGTATTAAAAGTATCCAATCCGAATTGCATTCCGTAGTATGAATTATTAAATGCGAAATTATATGAAATATTGCACGAAAAACAATCTTGAATTGAGAATCCACTACCTAATTCTTGGAAACTAGCTTTATTCCCCACGATAATGCAATTACTACTATTACTGACGAAAAATCCCTCCCAACTTTGTTCGGTTACGTTATTATTTAAGATGTTCGTATTAGGACTATTTTGAACATATATACCTCTATCACAATCTATTTCGCTTGATGCGTTAAACACGGTGTTTTCTGAAACAGTGTTTCCAATACATTCGTATAACCGTATACCTCTAAATGAATTATCGTATACGCTATTGTTCGCAACAACATTGCTGTTACAATTCATATATAAAGATATTCCGCCTTGTCTATTCAAGCTTACATTGTTATCCAGAACGAGATTATTTTCGCAATCTTCGTACAAGAAAATCCCTAAACCAGCATTATTTGAACAGTTGTTTCCAAGTATTTGTCCATTCGAAGAGTTAACTAATTTTATGCCCGCATTTAAATCAGGGAAGGTTCCCTCGTTAGAATTGGTACAGGTGCAATTACGAATAATGAAATAAACCTGCGAATTGCTGATCGTGATGCACGAACTTATGTTCTCTCCATCAATGGCGATATTTTCGATGATGTAAGGATCTTCGAATGTCCCGTTACCGCTGCACCAAACTTCGCTTGCTGCTAACGATACCCAATTATCTGGGGTTAGCTCGTCTATTACAATGGAAGATACGAGCGTCCAAGAACCTAAACATTCAGGATCATTAAATATTAAATTTTTATTATTTTCACCAATGTTCGAGAGAATTGGTTCCTTGGTTGTTACCATGAAAGTACAAATTAAAACTAAAACAACAAGGAGGTTTTTTTTCTTGCTTCTACCTTGGAGCCTTGATCCTGCTGTTTTTGGTGGGCACATATTATTTCGACTTTATTGTCTTCCTTGTTTTATATTATAATTATCGCATTTATTATAATTTTTCGAATAATGCACTTCTTATTTAAATTTTTTGAACGATCAGAATATGGTAGGAATATATGGTGAATGTTTCTAAAATACCTTTAGGAGAAGTAAGACAATAAAAATATTATTAATAATTACGGCTAATATTATAATTCGAGAGGTTTTCCACACGACCAGCATCCTTCGTTCCGATCTTTTAATGCTTTAGCGCAAAGTTTGCAATAAAACGCCGTGCAATGAGGACACATGTAAATATTGGCACCTTCCACGGGACCCTTGTGAATCACGCACAAGAACTCCTCTCTCCTGATCCCAAGTTCAGATTCGGTATTTTCCAAGAGTTCTTTTTCTTTTTCTTGAGAAATGGATCCTTCGAAAAGGAGTCGGGAGTTAGAAGCATCTAATGGAGGTAAATTTAATGCAACAGCTTGATCTTTTGTTTTTTTGATGGATTTTAATCCTTCGGGAGGATATCTTACGGGAAACGATTTTGAGCTCTTGCGTTTCTTTTTTACCGTAATCAAAGTGACTACTAATGTTGTAAAACCTACGATCAAACACATTACAAAAATGAAGATTGCAGGATTCGTGCTTGGAACTGAAGCAGGGCGCACTAGAACATTCATAGTTGCACTTGTCACATCTCCGTTCCTATCGATCACTGTCAAGGTTACTTTATAATTTCCACACTCCTCGTATTGGTGAATGGGGCTCGTTTCATTCGAAGTCGGGCTTCCGTCGCCAAAATCCCATGTGTATGTTAGTGGACCGTTCCCCCCGCTCACTTCGCAGAATAATTGTATTTGACTTCCCATATCTGCATTAATTTCGCTTTGAAGAAAATTCAAGGAAGGTTTGATGTCGTCTTCGACAATAATGTGATTGATTTTTGAATATTCGATGGAATCACCATCAAGATCAGTCACTGTTAAGATCACGCTAAAAATTCCACTCGATTCGTATTTGTGGATGGGGTGTGGCTCCGTTGATGTAAATCCATCGCTAAAAATCCACTCGTAAGATAGAGGAAAATTTCCTCCGAAAGTTGTGCTATTAAAATGGACAAACTGACCTGTTAATATAAGTGTGGCGTTTGTGGTGAAATTCGCCAAAGGCTCGGTATATATGAGAGGATACCGGTCCAGGCCGTTATTTGGAATCGAATAAGAAGTGTTTCCAATTCCGTCCTGGGGAATTCCGTCAACGCCGTCGTAGTCGTCCCAGAAATTACCGAGACTCCCATTGTCCCACTGATTGTCAATTCCATCATCTTGAGCGTTACCTTCATTTTTAGCGAATTTATTCAACCATATCGTGTTGTTCACACTTTGATAATCTAAGTAAATTCCATACTCGCTGTTGCTTACTAAATTATTTTCAGAAAGAGTGTTGTTATCGCAATTAACCAGGTAAATGCCGTAATAATTATTATTACTTGCCGTGTTTCCCGAAATGTTTATATATGTTCCATGATATGATAATATCCCGTAGGAAGTTCGAGAAGTATTCACTTCCGATACGGTGCAATAAGAGCAATTTACCAAGACGACTTGCCCTGCGTTTTCAAAGTTGCTTGATTCCAATCCCATTTCGTTCAAGTAATAATAAAGTATCTTTCCGTTCACCCTGTTCGAACCATCAATGTGGTTAAAATACATATTATTCTCAATATTGAAGCCCAAGCCACATTCAAACATTTCATTTTGAGAAAGAAAGATTTCGTAGCAATTATCCAGATATACTCCGTCTTGTTTGTTTTTGCTAAATGTATTTCCCGAGACATTGTTGTTTTCGCCGCTTATAAAAATCCCGTAATAAGTGTTGTCATTTGCCGTGTTTCCCGAGACGGTGTTGTTATTGCAATTATCTAAATAAAATCCATAATGGTTGTTATTTGCCTTGTTTTCCCAAAAAACGTTATTATTTGATTCATCTTTTAAATTTATCCCATAAAAGTTTAGATTTATCGTGTTTCCCGAGAAATTGTTGTTATTAGAACTTTCTAAATTTATCCCATAATAGTTATCACTTGCCGTGTTTCCCGAAATGGTGTTGTTATTTGAGAAACTTAAATAAATTCCATATTGATCGTTATCGGTTACCATATTTTCCGAAACATTATTATTATTGGAAATATAGAGAAAAATTCCGTGTTGTTCGTTATCGATTACCGTGTTTCCCGAAAGACTATTGTTACTGGAACTAATCAAATATATCCCGTAATATATATTATCACTTGCCGTGTTTCCCGAGACGGTGTTATTATTGGAGTTCTGTACATAAAATCCATTTTGATCGTTTAAGAATGCCGTGTTTCCCGAGACAATGTTGTTATTGGATTCATATAAATAAAATCCGTGTTGATCGTTTAAGAATGCCGTGTTTCCCGAAACATTGTTATCATCACCCCTAAGAAATATCCCAGATATATAATTATCGCTTGCCGTGTTTCCCAAGACGGTGTTGTTATTGGAATCGTATAAATAAATTCCATATTCTTGGTTAAAGATGACCGTATTTTCAGAAACGGTGTTGTTATCGCAATGGTATAAGTATATTCCTGTGGAATAAATATTATTACTTGCCGTGTTTCCCGAGATATTATTGTTATCACAATAATGGAGCCATATCCCGTAGTCTTGGTTATATGAACAATTATTATCGACAATTTGACCATTAGACGAGTCAGACATAGAAATTGCCCCCCCCATAGAATCGAATAATGTGCAATTTCTCACGATGAAATAAACATGCGAGTTTTTAATCGTTATGCATGAACCACTTTGATTGGCGTCGATGAGAATATTTTCAATTACATAGGGTTTTTCGCTCGTTCCTTCACCACTCAACCAGGGTACTCCTAATGTCTTATAATAATGCCATGTGTTAGAACCATCATCATTAATGTTGATCAGCTCGTGAAGAACCATTAATCCAGAGTACTTGAGCTTCTCAGGGTGCTGGTTGTTTTTCCCGTCAACATGAATGGAGATGGGAGACAACGCTCTTGGAAATCCTAAAACAATTAATATTAGCATTACCAAGAAAAAAAATAGCTTAGTTTTTTTATTTCGACTCCTTGGCTTAAGAAAGGGACTTTTTGAGATTATCATTATATACAACGCAAAAACTAATTCTTACTCTTATTATCTCATTTCGAGAATCTTATATAAATGCATGGGGGTAATTTTTTCACTACTAATTTTTAAAAATTATCAAGTTTAGGTGCATTTATTTGAGAACTTTAAGATTAAAGTACCTAGATCTTCTATGTCGATGGTTTCGTTAAGAACCCAAAAACCCGAAGTTTTATAGATTAAATGGTTTGGTGTCTCAGAAAAATCGCCAGTGCTAACTTTAAACGCAGGAGAATAAGAGAAAGTTATGATTAGGCAAGTCAACAAGCCAATTAATGGTATGATTCTTTTGTTTGTCGTTCTATTTTTAAAGAATTTTATTGGGATCACATTTCTGCTTTATTTTTTATTTTATTTTAAGAAAGTCAGGAATTAGGAATATTCATTCAAATGGTAATTCATTATATCCTTATAATTACTTTAATAAGGAGTAAGTTTAAAAAAATTTTGTTCTAAAAATCCTCCTCGATTTAAAGACGCTTATTAAGTATTAAAAATTTCTACAAAGGAAGCTGGAAATCTAAAATTAATAACACATTTATATATATTGTAATGGCGTAAAGCTTATAAATTTCAAAAAATAATTACTTTTATTAAAACATGTTTTTAATTAATTAACGATATTTTTTATTAAAAATTTAAGTATTTTTTAATAACGAAGAAATATTTCACAAAATTCAACACTCAAAACAACAAAAGAAAACTTAAATACGATTCTACGAAGGTGAAGACCATTATGTCGAAGAGTTCAGTCATTTCGGAAGCTAGCGAAGAAAAAAAATCGGATGGCCGCATGGAAGTAGCGAAAGACTTGTTTTATGCTGCCTTCAAGACAATGAGTCGGTTCGGTTTAAAAGCGATTACCAACTTGGAGATAGAAGGTAATGAAAACGTGCCTCTCAGGAGTAAGGGCATACTTCTCACTATTAGCGACAGCTCCACGCGAGATATGTTCGTCATCAGCCAAGTATCGGCTAGAAAAATCCACTTCATGGTCAGTCCGAAAATGATGAAACACCAGATTGCTGGACCCCTTCTCCAGGCGCTCGGGATGTTCCGAAGCACCACGAGCAAGGACGACACCGAACCAATCGAGAATTACTTCAAATATTTGGGCGAAGGCGACTTGATCGCAATGACTCCCGAGTCGAGATTCGACCGGGATGTTCAAATAAAGTCGGTGGCAGGCATTGTAAAGTTTGCTGCCATGGGAAAAGCGCCCATCATTCCACTCGCGGTCTGCAAGACCAAGACAAAGCTATTCGATGTGATATCCGTAGACGGGTTAAAAGTCAGGGTCGGAGCTCCCATTGAATGCGATAAAAAGTTAAGTCGCGAGAAATTCAGGGCCAAGCGCTATGAGCTTGCCGAAGATATCGTCAATATAGTCGACACGCTCAAGACGGTTCCTGATTTTTAAGTTTCATGAATTAAAAATAATAAATCGGAGGTAGATACCATGGAAGATTTATTAGAAATTAGAGAAGAGAGCGCGGAAAAAAACCGCACGGAACCCAAACTAAAAAAGATGTTTGAAGAACTCGCCACCGAGGACAACGAGGCCGAGAAAGTCCTAAGCGACTTGTTCTACAACTCAGTCAAGATGGTGTTTGACACCGGATTTGACCTGGCCAAGGCGCTTAATGAAGAGCTTTTGGCCGAATTTTTCAACGAGGAAGAATAACCTTGGTTCCTTGTTCCAATCCCCTCTCTTCTCTTTATTTCCTTCCTTTTATTTATTAAAAATAACATTTTTAAAAAAATGACAAGTTATTGATTGAGAATTTGTCTATCGAAATTAATTCTACGATTTGTAATTTTAAGATCAATAATTCTGAAGATATAATTGAAAAAAAAAAAAGAAATTATTATCCTGTTGGACTAAATACACCGGCAAAGACGAGCCATGCCAGGAAGGTCTTTGCTATGAGACTAAGGACCTGATATACTCGTTCACCATAGAGATAGTCCTTCCACTTTCCAACTCCCTTGTATTGAAGTATCATGTTGATGGCAAAAGAGTTGAAAAAGGCCAGTTCGATAAAATAAATCATATAAACGAACCACGGAATTTCACCTCCGATCACGCTGGTGTTGACGAAATACGCAGTGATGACTATCCAAGGTACGGCCCCCGCAATTACGCCTAGGTAAAACGCCGTCCACCTAACTTTCTCTCCTTTTTCCCGAGTATATACATTGTGAAGTTCCATCATGAGACCAAACATATTCATGAGAGCATTCGAGATAAAAATCATGAATAGTGCCCAGAAGTCGAGAACACCAAAAAACATGGCGATAAGAACAATCATAACCGAGCTAGATAAAGCGTATTCGAACCACCTGACTTTGTTGATGCCTTTCTTGAGGTTCCTCATGTATATCTTATTTAAGGGGTAGGCAATAAGGAGGTGAGCCGCGGCAGACATGAGAAGGAAACTGCCTACAAAAGCTCCCAAGGCTGTAAAAGTGAAGATTACTTCGGGATTTGGCACCACACCAATTGGGTATTGAAATTCCAAGTAAAAAGTATAAACATCGTTTGAATAAGACAATTGAGGCAGGAAACCCAAGAACACCATCAGCAAGCCTTGAACTAAGTGTAGCAATCCCATGTTGCGATTAAAGCGTTTTAAGTACTCAAAACTAATGTCCGATTTTGGGATGAGCCATTCGTCTTTTTTATTTTCTGTAGATGTCATGTAGAAGAGAATTGCGTTCACATTAAAATATGTGATCTTTAAGAATTATAAATTGAGTACTTAAAAATTCAATTCGAACATTTCATATTATTAAGGATTTTATTTTTCTTCAAAGATGATATTTGTAAAGATCATGGTCTTAAATAACCTTAATCCTCTTAAAGATTAAAAAAAAAGAATTATTTTAAGAAATCCACGATGGCATTTAACACAGCATCGGTTTCTATTGTAAACAGTGCATGTCCACTTTTCTCAAATAATTGCAACTTTGCACCTGGAATGAGCTCTGCAATTTTTTCTCCGTTTCCGAAAGGTATTAAAATGTCTTGTTTTCCGTGTAAAACCAGAGTAGGAATCTTGATATTTTTCAATTTTTCACCAGTGGCGTTAGCAAAAGCACCTTTAGCTTGTCTATCGTAAGTATTATCTGCGATTGGATTTTGAAGTCGTATTTGCAATCTATCTTCAACTATTTCGGGATGTTCCTTCATGAATTCCTCGGGATAGAGAAGAAACGTTGTAGATCTGGAGAATTCTTCTTGAGTTTTATCACCTCTTCCAGCTGCGAGAACTCCAAGAACTCTCATGTCTGGTGCGACAAAATGAGCCCCACCACAAGATGTCGAGCATAAAATCAATTTTTGAACCCTCTCGGGATAATTAATTGCGATCTCTTGAGCCACCACGCCTCCCATTGAAACCCCTAAGATATGGGCTTTTTCAATATTCAAGGCATCCATCAATCCAATGGTATCGTCAGCGAGATCTTTCATAGTAAAATCCGTGTCGTTATTATCTGTTCGAGCTACCCCCCTGTTATCAAATACGATTGTCTTATAATTCCTTGATAATCCTTCGATTAACTCTAAATCCCACCAATCTGCGTTTCCTGCCAATCCCATTATCATTACTATTGGAAAGCCCTCCCCTTTCATTTCGTAATACATGTTGATATCTTTAACTAGAATTTTAGCCATGCTTTTAAACCTTTATTTGTGTATAATTAATTCAAGACCTGAGTCTATCATTTAGATAAATTCAGATAATTGTTTTTTATTATAAAAAGATTATGGATATAAGTGCAATTATTATTATTTAAGAAAATGAAAAAGATTTAAAGAGGGAAGTTTAATAACGCGTTCTCGTGGCTTGTATTCTGAGTTTAGCTTTCGTGTTCTCGTCTGCGTCCTGGAGGATGACATACGCGGTTACCTGCGGCAATTTCACCTCGATTACCTGTTCGGCAATAGTCTGATCTTTTTTAAGGTGGTCTTTCTCCCTTAATATGACTTTAATGGGTACCGAAGCTTCTTGACCCGTCCTGACCGTTTTAAATTGGCTCCAGATATTCATGTCTGCTTTGGAAGTAAAAGTTTGGTTTCGTTGTAATTTTATCACGCCTTTGTGAGGGAATCTCGATTTTAACATTTTTTCTCCATCCGCTCGGAAGTAAAACTCCCCAACGCGCCCGAAAGAGTCGTAATCCTTGAGCGTTTTGAGCGACATGAGGTCGATACTGATTTGATATCTCTCCTTCTCTTTACCAACATTATCTTGAGTGAAATTCTCGTCCTTTGCGTGAGTCTTTTTTCCCTTGACATATACTCTTTGTCCCAATTTTATATAACACCTTGTAATTAATTTTTTTCAATTTGTTTGTTTTTACTTTATACACTACATATCAATCATGTATTTTATTATTTTGCAGTGTTCAATTTATTACCTAATTAATGGATAATCCTTAGAATATTAAGCTATAAGACGATTTTCTTTTTGACAAAGATGTTCAAATAAGTGTTAAGCTTAAATACAATGCCTACGAACTATATTGTAATACCGTTCAAACCTTTTTTGAGCGTCTTAGGTTGGAGGATTTTTTATCGTATTTGATAAAAATTCATTCAATGAGCGTCATTACAATATGGAAATAATTAAATATTTAGGGGATATAATAGCGAGACGCATTGGAATAAGCCCAACGGCGGCAAGAGGCTTGTTGAAACTCTCGATTAAAGACGAGTTAGGACCGTTTACCGATTTTGAAACGATTAATTACGAAAATCTTTATAGGGTCATTTGTCGCTCTCTTAAAAAACGGTTAGTAAAATTGGAAATCTCCTTTTACGAAGAGATTATTCGGTTAATGATCGACGAGCTCACCAAGAACCAATCGCTAATTACCATGGGGGGGGTGTGAAATTGAGTTCATTATTATTGGTGGAAATTTACGATACTTTTCTCATTTTTTCGTTAGGGACGATTTTGCTGTTAATTATCGTGGGAATTTTTTTTGCTAACAAGGCACAGCAAACAAAAATGAGTAATTTGATCTTGTGGTCAATAGCATTTCTTTCTGTTGCATCAGGGTTAGTTATAAATATCGTTCTCAGGTTTATATTTAATATAGATCCAGGCGTGGGAAATACCGTTCAAGAGTTCTTCATCTTTAGCGGTTACGTGTTTTTCATGGCCTTTACAAACGCAACTTTTTATAAAAACCACATGAAAACGGGAAATATTTTATTTGTCGTTGTCGTGCTATTAGGTTTAAATCAACTCATACTAATTAATATCTTTGGTCAAATCGAAATTGAAAGAGGATTTGAATATTATTTGAGAATAACACTCGATATTCCTTACACATTCATTACTTTTGATTGGTTAGCTTGGTCTTGCTATTCTTCCTTCAAAAGACTCAAAGATAAGGATATTGAACCATGGATAAAAAAAAGGTACCAATTCATTGCTCTCGCATCCTTTATATTTAGCTTTCATAACATACCGGAGTTCTTTCAGCCTAAAGACGTCCGTTGGGGCTCATCAAGCGATCCTACGAGTCTTATCATTTTTGGAACAATGACCACAATGATGATGATATACGCAATTATTATTTCTCTATCTTGGTTCATGCCAAAACGTCTTAAAGCCCATTTTAATAAAGGGTATTTGAAAATAGAAGATCACGAACTTTCGGAAGAAGAATTAATCCGCTTGCTAAGAAAAGAAATACACGGAACATGAATAAGAGCCTTAATTTAAAAAATATTTTTCATAACCCTCACATTTAAAGAAATTTCACATAAAAAATATATAATTAAATAAGAAAAATTCCTTGCGAACTAGCGTTCGCTTCTAATCACTGAACTTTTTTCCTTGAAGCACCAAGTCTAATTGCCCTGCAAGAA
>JAFGGO010000005.1 GCA_016930515.1 Promethearchaeota archaeon
GAACGATTAGTATTTATATCACCAATAGCTTGGAAGATATCTAGCAAAACTTGCATAGAAGTAATATATTGAAGGGAATGCATCATTGCGGGAAGAGCTTTATCAAGAAAATTTCGTTTTAATCCACTAAGTGCGAGAATCTTTATTTTTTCGTTATTTTCTGAAATTAAAAGATTTTCTAAGACTTTAAAGACTTTTTCATCTTTGGTTTCAAATTGATTGATTAATTTCAAACATTCAATTCTTTTTAAAGTACTTTCAGAATGTTCTAAAATTGAAATTAATAAAGCAATAGCAGAAGATGGTTCTAATAATCCACTTGAAAGATTTTTTGTTACTTTTTTTAGCGTTATTTCCAACATCACCTGAAATGTATTACCTAATATCCCTTTTATGATTATTTTATGAGAATATAAACCTATAAAGACTCCGATTTTATATTATAACGAAAAGTGAAATAGACCGATAAAAAATATTTAAAAAGCCAAAATTTTTATGGCTTATAATGATCAAAGATTAGACCCGTTCTATCATCATCCCCCCTAGGATAATAGGACCCCCAGAGGAGTTGTATATCTTTTCTGCTTTTTTTAAACGAGAAGAACTATCTGAGTAGATTTTAAAAATTAAGTCTCCTTCTTTTATTCGTGCTCCTTGTTTTTTAAAAACTTCGACCCCAGACGTTTTTGAATGAGGACATCCTGCGGTTTTTGCGATCTGGTTTATAAGAGAATTATCAACGGCAGTTATGTGTCCTGGTTTAATTGCATAAAACTCTTTTTCATAAGGACCTACCTTTATTTCCTCTGGTTTAATGTTAGCATTACCTCCTTGAGCGCTTATGATGGCTTTCATTTTTTCATAAGCCTTACCAGAATGTAGTATTTCTTTTGCCAATTCTTGACCTTTTCCCTTTTCCGCTTTTCCGCCCATTTCCAACAGAATTCCTGCTAAATCGGTTGATTTTTCAATTAACGAGTTAGGACCTGCAGAATAGTCTCGAAGTAGCGTCAATGCTTCTCTTGCTTCGAGGGCAGGACCAATTGCGTGGCCAATCGGTTGATGGGCCAGAGTTAGAGCGCATTCAGCGGTTACACCAACGCTTTTTGCTATATCCTTAAATATAAGTGCAAACTTTCTTCCATCAGCTGGAGTAGGAAATTTTGTTCCTGGACCACAGGGTATGTCTAAAACAAGGTTCTTCACACCCATACTAAGCTTTTTAGTGAGAATGGATGGTATCATTAATCCAATCGGATCCATGTGTAAGGGTCGTTCAATTTCGATAAGGATATTATCTGCTGGAGCGATATCCAAAGCGCCACCCCATACGATACACGCTTTCTCTTTTAAAACGAGCTTTTTCAGTTCTTCGGAATCAAATGCAATTGGCGCCAAGACTTCCATACTATCAGCCGTCCCCGAAGGGCTCGTAATCGCACGAGTTGAGGTTTTAGGAATGAAAAGCTCCGCAGCGGCAACAATGGGAACAATGATGAGTGTGACCTTATTTCCAGGCACTCCTCCCGTAGAATGCTTGTCAAATACATTAGGCCCGAAATTGAAAAATTCTCCACTATTAGTCTCTGCAAGCGTGAGCGCAGACATTTCGTAATCGTCCATCCCATTAATTGCTACACCAGTTATAAAACTTGCCAACTCAATTTGCGACAGGTGACCGGAGGTTGCATCATTGATAATCGCCGTGATTTCGTTACCTTCCAATTTTTTTCCTTGGATCTTCTTCTTTATGAAAGCAAAAGAATCTGGTGCTTCAGCAGGAGTGACGGAAATTTCGTCCGTTTTTAAATCTTGAGGAAATCTTTTAAATGTGTCGATAAAAATTCCGATTTCACCCGGAGCTATTAGCGAATCCGTATAAGAAATATCTAATATTGCTATGAGGGGTTTACTATATTTCGATTGTACGGATTTAAGGAGGACCCGATCTCCCGCCTTCTGTCCCAGTCGAGCCGCATCTTCGGAGTTCATGACTACGACTAGAATATTGCCTGTTTCAAATTGTAGTTGTTTTACCTTAAGCTTCATAATTAAATTACTTTTTTTAAGACGATAGCAAATACATGAGAACATAAATTTATAATTTTATTGATAAGAAGAACTCTTGAACTTGTTCCATTTCGTTTTGATCAGAATCTTTAAATTTTATTGTTGCTTTTATCTGAAAGTCGCCCGCCTCAATGGGTTTAATTTGGATCTCCCATTTCATATTTTCGTGCATCCTTAGAGAGTAGATCTGTTTTGAAGTCGTTCCTCTCATTACTTTTAATTGTTCGGGAATTTCTACATCGATCCTTACATCGAAGGTTTCTCCCTCGCCCACATTCTCAACGGTCATTTCGAAGGGAAAAGTTTGATCGATTAAGGGAGGTCTTAAATTTCTAGTTGATATTTCCAACTTCGAAGGCGGAGATAATATTTCAGGCTTATTTACTTTAGATTCCACATAAAAAGTCAACAATTCGTCCATTTCGCAGGTCAAATTGATTGGACCAACATAAGGTTCGTCAATTTGAAAGTTTATCTTGAATTCAATTTCAAACAATTGTTTTTCCCCTATAGGTACATCAATAGGGGGAATTGGTTTTTTCTGAATCGAAAGGTTATCAGAAGATACGATATCAATTTTTTTAATTTTTAGGGACTTAATTTCGTAATCATAAAAAGGATGTTTAGATATATTAGATAATGGGTTCGTATCCAGTTCCAAGGAAACGTGGATTTTATCGTTAAAAGAATATTGATCCTTATCGAGCGTTAACTTGCTCGAAAGAACAACTTGAGCATTCGCAGTTACCAAGGCTTTTTTTGCGAGAGTTGCCTCAATCTCGTTAAATTTATACTTACTAAATTCTTGTTCTATTTTGTCCAAGTAACCACGCTCCTTTTTTCTAAGGGCAATCGTTAGATCCTTTACTAATCGAATTTGTGGATTGTCCTTAAACACCTCGTTCCTTACATTCTTTTTCAACCTTTTTACTAATGTTAATCCTTGATCGGGACGACCAACGGTTAAATAGCAAAGAAAGGAAAGCGAAGAAAACAATAAATAATTGAATTCTTTGTCCTTCTCACCGTTCAATCGACCAACGAGTTTAATAGCAGTGTTAAAATGCTTGTGAGCGTTTAAGAAATTCTCGGACAATATACAGACATCACCCGCATTTCTCAGAGAAGACAAGGAGTTATTAATATTATCCTGGTTCGCATAAGCGGTTGCTGCTTTTGCAAAGCTTTGCTCGGCAGAATAATATTCTTTCACGCAGAAGTATTTTTCCCCCACATCGTCGTAATGCTTAGCAGCTTTCTTAAAGTCCTTGTTTTCAAAGAACAAATCCGCCTTGGTTAGCTGTTCTTCTGCTTTCCTTAGTTGCTTTCTGGCTTTTTCCATCACTTACACCGTAATTTACTAAAAGAGTAAATCCTAAATCGAGACTAGTTCAATTTTGCACTCAATTTCTGGAGTTAAATGATTCAATGAATTAAAATGTTCAGAAATAAAAAATTAAAAAAAAATATTACATCAATTGAGTGATACACTAATATGCCATGAGAACTAGAACAAAAGCAACTAGGATGACAGTTCCACTTACTAAATAACCCATTGGTTGTATCCACATGAAACATATAAACCCAATAATCAACACCAAATGCCAAGAATAGGGTATGTTGGCCTTTATCTTTTTTTGAAGCGATAAGAGCAAGAATATTGAAATTACTATTCCTATCACGCCCCAAAACACATTAAAGGGATCTTGCGATATAATACCTAAGGTAGATTCCACGATGGCAAAAATCGCACCTATGAAAGCGACGATTTTAGATGGCCAATAGGTTTCTTTTTCTGTCATTAATTCAACCAAGCAAGCAATAAGTATTAGTACACCACAGACAAGGTGAATACCCGAACCAACCCACCACAGCACGACAAGGATGATTCCTATTATGAGAAGGAACCACCATTCGTAGGGTAATTTAAACTTCCGCATTTCTAATAGCCCTATGGACAAAAATAATACTAGAGCTATCAGTATTATCAAGATAGCCCATAAGGCGGGAATAGGATCGTTGAGGCGAATTGCAGCAATTATTTGGTTGATCCCATCTCCAATTGTCATGAGCATTCCAATAAGAGCAACTACTCGTGAAGCTGTTATGTGAACTTTTGAAGATTCTCCCATATTTTTTCAATTTTTATTATTTTATAGGATAATTAAATTAAATATTTTATTGGTATGATAAAAATGAATCTGGAATAAATTTGAAGGAAAATAATTTAAACACATTAATCGACAATTGGGATTATTGGTTTGAAAAGAAATAAAAAAAATGATAGGAAGGCTTATTTTTCTGCTAACATTAAGATAAACGAAATCAAGACCAAAATTCCAGCGATACCGATCAAATATGCCCATAAAATGAACCCTAAGATTAACACCATCCACCATTGATAAGGTATGAATTTAATCTTTTCAAACATGGACAAGAGCAATAGAATAACAATGATGATTCCCAAGATTCCGTCAAAAATCGTTTGAGTTGTACCTGATGCAAACAATCCTATTATATTGATTACTGCAAAAACGCAACCTATCAGCGCCATGAGCTTGGAAGCTTTCATTTCCTTTTTCTTAAATGCTTCCATAATTCCAGCAATGATTAAGAGTAGTCCACCTAATAACCAAATATCAGTACCAGTTATTGCAACTGCGAAATTGATTCCCACAAATTCTAATAACAAGATTATAACGCCTAAAATAAGCAATACTTCGAAACGATAAAATTTAGTGAATACACTCATTTTTTGCAGGGTTGCGTCTCCATATCTTAGAATGTCAATTACGAGTATCACTATTATACCAAGAATAAATAACATTATACCAGCAAATATCATAAGTCCACCTGCAGTATTAGTGACCGTGGGAACAAGGCTATTATAACCACTCCAAAACGCCGTGGTTCCATGCCAAATAGTAACTAATGCCGCCATAAGAGCAACGATTTTAGGTATGCCTTCTGGGCCTTTAAAGCTTACGATAGGTCCATCTCTTGGCGCTTTTGGTTTTTTTGTTTTAGGTTTTGTTTCCTTAGGTTTTGTTTCCTTAGGTTTTGTTTCCTTAGGTTTTGTTTCCTTAGGTTTTGTTTCCTTAGGTTTTGTTTCTTCTGCCATATTCATCATCAAATTTGTTGAATTTAATTGATTTTAATAGATAGTTTTATATTACTTGTGCATCCTTATTTATAAATTCGTTCTAAAAAAAGTATTATATGCACAATAAAATAAATTAATTAATTACTTTTAAAAAATAAAAAAATAAGAATACCGAAACCATTGCGTTGGTTTGTCCTCTTGCGACTATTATTTTTTCGCAAGAATCACTCTATTCGGCTATTGTCTTGCTTTTCCCTTTAAGGGGATTGTTGCCAAGCTTTTCGATTATGCCAGATATCCGAATTGACTCGTTTTGAAATCGTTGACCCTCGGCAGCACTACAGTGAAACATTTGGATCCTATCTGGAGATATGCCCGTTGTTTTCAAGATTTCCTTAGCATATTCCACATTTCTATCAGCTACGAGGTTGCCAGTTTCGTAATCACATTCACCCGGATATCATCCCACTACCATTACACCATCAGCACCACCCCCAATCGCCCTCATCATCAGGCTTGGGGTGACCCGTCCGGTACAATTAATCCTAATTGGTCTTAACGTTGCTGGATATTGAGCTCTAATGGTCCCTGCCATATCTGCGCCACCATATCCTCATTTCCAGCAAAGGAAAGATAAGATTTTCGTGTTATTTTCCACCATTATCGACACCTCTTTATACTTCTTCAAGTATTGCGTCAATTTGCTTTTCGTATTGCGGTTCTCTGTAGTATCTCAAGGTAATTGCTTCGGAAGGACAATTTGCGAGGCACGATCCGCATCCACGGCATAGAATTTCGTTTACTTCGGCACCATCAGCTCTCAGGCTTATCGCAGAATACGGACAATTGAGTTCGCAAAGTCCGCACTTGGCACATCGATCTTTATCTACAGTCGCTCGAATGAGAAGTATGCGATATTTATCCTTCCCCATTAACCGTGCCAGCGAAGATGCTGCCGCTCTTCCTTGAGCGATCGATTCTGAAATCGATTTAGGACCTTGACTTACGCCAGCTAGTACGATTCCTGGTATTTTTGTATCGATTGGGTTTAAACGCGAGTGAAATTCCTTGAAAAATCCATCTTGACTAGTTTCGAGTTTGAGCATTTTTCCAACTGCTTCAACCCCTTTCGCAGGAACCATTGCGGCGGATAATACAACCATATCGAAAGTCATTTCCCTCGGACCTAAAGAGTCTCTGAGAGTGTTTTGAATGTTAACCTTAATATCGTGAGTTTCAGGATCTTCCTCTACCGTGGATATATTGGTTCTCACATATTTAATCCCCTCTTTTCGGGAGGCAGTGAAATACTCTTCGTAATCCTTTCCCGAAGAGCGCATGTCCATGTAAGCCACGGTAATGTCAGAATCGGGATAATGTTGCTTGATGAGCTTCGTATTCTTGATGCTGATCATGCAACAAACTCCAGCACTACAGTAAGTATTTCGCTTTAGATCTCTAGAACCCACGCATTGAATGAAAAGAATCTTTTTTGGTCGCTTTCCATCCGAAGGTCTGACGAGGTGCCCTACGGTCGGACCGTTAGGTGCCAGAATGCGTTCGAGTTGCATTTGTGTTATAACATTCGGGTAAACTCCGTATCCAAGATATCCATCTTCGGGGGTATATTCGTCCCAACCCGTAGCAACGGCTATAGATCCAACTTTCACGCTTTTAATCTCGTCTTTTTGGTCGAAATCGATAGCATTTAACTCGCACACGCCTTTACAGAGCTCACATTTAATGCATTTATCCATGTCAATCTGAGCCATGGAAGGAACGGCCTGAGCAAAGGATACATAGATCGCTTTTCTAGCGTTTAATCCCTCGTTAAACTCATCGTATGCGTACGCAGGGCAAACTTCAGAACAGGAACCGCATCCATTGCAGTCTTGTTTCACATATCGTGCTTTTTTCCGGATTTTTACATCGAAGTTTCCAACGAATCCTTTTACATCCTCAACTTCACTATAAGTATGAATGTTTATTCCCGGAGTTCTTGCTGCTTCAAGCATTACAGGCCCGAGGATTCATATGCTACAATCATCAGTAGGAAAGGTTCTATCAAGTTGAGCCATTTTACCGCCGATTGTAGGTGATTTTTCAACTAGATGTACTTCAAATCCTTGCTCTGCAAGATCTATAGCAGAAGATAATCCGGCCACACCCCCACCGATAACCAAGGCTTTTTTCGTCACATCAACTTCCTTGACGAGTATTGGCTCTAATACGGCAGCACGAGCTACGGCTGATTTGATTGCGTCTTCAGCAACTCTTTGAGCTCCCGGCCTGTCGTTTCTGTGGACGAAACTTGCGTGTTCCCGAATGTTAACGAATTCTAAAAACGATGGATCAACACCCATTGATTCTAGCACGCTTTTAAAAACTGGTTCGTGAGTTTTCGGCGTGCACGATGCAACAACTAACCTGTTTGCGTTGCTTTCAATCATTTTTTCCTTGATAAATTCTGCACCTGGTTCGGTACATAGACTTATGTAATCGTCAGCAGCAACGACATTGGGAAGTTTTCGCGAAAATTCTGCTAAAGCGGTACAGTCAACGATTTCTGCAACGTTAATACCTCATTGGCATACGGCAACGAAAATTCTCGGCGTATCTTTAACGTCTTCAGTGCTTTTTGCTTCTACCATTGCATATCATCTCTAGTGTACTTTTTAACTCTCCACCTTAATTTGTATTTTTTATAATATTAATAATAAAAATAAAGGATGTAATTTTAAATTCCCTAAATTTTAAATTCAAATTGTTTTATAAGATAGTTATTAACAAAAAGCGTTTTGATATCAAGTCATTTATAACTCGTCTACGCTTAGTAACAATAAATCTTTGGAGATATCATGCAATTAATTGTATTCGATTTTTTTGACGATTTAGGTTCAAATCCGTTCTTTCCCATGATAATCGCGGGAATAGTTTTCCTCGTCATGGCAACAACATGGGTACCCATCCTTAAAATTGGTCTCGTCGCTGCTCATGCAGAGGTTAAAAGAGAGTGGAAGTGGGTTTTTGCAAGTGCCTTCATGCAGGCAGGAGCGGTGTTTTTCGTAATGCTTCCGTTGTTTTTCAACATGCTTTTAGAAACTAACATGGAGGGAGGACCTCCCGTGGGATTATTGCTGGGACTAATGAGCTTGGGACTCTTCATAGACTTGAACATTTTAAACATGTTTCATCGCATTGGAATCAAGAAAGCCCTGATTATTTTCCTATTCGAAATCATTCCCGTCGTAATCATCATGAGTGCCACATTGAGCATGCAATTTTAAATTACTAGAAATGACCCTTATTTTTATTTTATTAAATTTAATGGTATTATTCTTGTAATTTTCGCGTGTTTCCTAATTAATTCAATTCATTTAAATCTCATGTTTATTTGAGAGTATTAGACTAAAAAATCTAAAGAGCTGAAGAATTGTAATATTCATTGTTTTTAGAAATTAAAAAAAAAAAAA
>JAFGGO010000172.1 GCA_016930515.1 Promethearchaeota archaeon
GCGAAGTAGCGATTCCTCCCGTGAAATCTCTTATTTCTATAGGTGTTTCTTCAATAATAATGATTTTTTTTTTAAAATTATTTAAGGCTTTTAGATTTCCTAAATTTCCCATTCCAAATGGTAAATTTGGAAGTATAACTAAATCTACATTGTTCAATATTTCATTTAACTTATTTAAACTCTCTTTCGATATTTCTGAAAAAGGTTCTTCTTTAATGATTTGAATTCCTAAGTTTTTTGCCAAAATATAATCGTCATCAAAAACATTTACAACACCTAATGAAACTCGGTAATTTTTGAGATCATGGAGAAATCCTATAGCAGATCCGCCCCCACCAATCACATGGATTTTTTTAATTGAAGAATCTAACTCCTGTTTTAATAAATTTTCCTCACCATTCTTTTTAGATTCCACTGGAATGATATTGATTGAATTTGTGTAAAAATTATTCTTAATTATGACATCAATACCATAAATCTTTTTTATATTCTCCCTTGTCAGGACTTTCTTAGCATCCCCGAATTCAATAACCCTCCCCTCATTCATTAAAATCAACTTATCGCAAAATTGAGCAGAAATATTTAGGTCATGTAATACAATCACCACGACCAAACCTTCTTTAACATATTGTTTAAATAACTCCATGAATTCAAGTTGATAATTGATATCGAGATGAGAGGTAGGTTCATCTAAGAGCAGAATGTTTGTCTTTTGAGCCAAAGATCTTGCAATGACAACTTTTTGTTGTTCTCCTCCGCTCAGTTGATTAAAGCCTCTATCTGCTAATTCTGATAAACCCAATTTTTTAATGATCTCTTCAACTATCTCTTTATCTTCGGTTGATTCAGATGAAAACCTATTAATATGAGTATATCTACCCATTTTTATTATTTCGCGAACTTTATAGTCAAATTCTATGTAATTTAATTGATCTACCATTGCGAGGTGTTTCGCCACCTCCCGAATAGATAGTTTATTAAGGTTTATTTCTTCCAGATATATTTGACCATATTTTTTTTTGAGAATTCCACTAATTAATTTTAAAAAAGTTGTTTTTCCACATCCATTTGGGCCGATAATTCCATATAAATGCCCTTTATCAAAATTCAAGCTAATATCATTAATTATATCTCTAGTCCTATATCTAAACTTCAAATTTTTACACGAAATCATAAGATTCTGCCTCTAATACATGTTCTTAAATTGGACATTATAAAAGCTCTCCCGCTTTCTTCTTTTTTATTATTATGTAGACGAAAAATGGACCTCCAATTAAGGAAGTCAATATCCCTACGGGTAATTCTAAAGGAGCAAAGATAGTTCTTGCTACTAAGTCAGCCCATACTAATAATAATCCTCCACCTATAGCAGAAAAAATTAAAAGTTTCTTGTGATCGCTCCCTACAATCATTCTCATTAAATGAGGGATTACTAGTCCTACAAATCCTATACTCCCACAAAAAGCAACACTAGTGGATGTAAGTAGCGTCATTATTATTAAGGTAACTCGTTTTGAATGTTCGACATTGATCCCTAGAGATTGTGCTGATGAATCTCCTAAAACCATTGCGTTTAAATCTCGGCCGTAAAATATGAGAATTATTGTCCCGTTCAATAAAATTATAAATACAAAAAAAAATTCGGTCCAAGAACTACCCCAGAAACTACCCATCATGTAAGTTAATATATAATGGGCGTGCTCTTCAGAAAAATACAATATAAAGCTTGTGAATGCTCCAAAGAAATACGAAAGTGCTATGCCAGAAAGCAATAAAGCTGACATTGAAAGGTGATATTTTGTTTTTGAAAGGTTAAATATTATAAAAACTTCCATGCAAGAAAAAAAAAATGAGACCAATGGAACGGTTAGTACGCTTAAAAACCCTGCAATTCCCAATACAACACTTAAAGCAGCGCCAAATCCTGCAGAGGAAGAAATGCCAATGATATAAGGATCTACGATCGGATTCTTGAAGATACCTTGGGCAACGACCCCTGCAACGGCCAACATTGCACCCACACATGCGGCCATGAGAACTCTTGGTAATCTTAATACGAGAATTATGTTTTCTTCTCCATTTGTCCATGTTTTCTTGATGTTAAAACCTATAGAATTCAATATCATAGCAGCAATTTTATTGAAATCAATGAATACGCTCCCAATATGGACCGCTAATATTATGGAAAAAGCCAAACTAATTACAAGTAATGTGAAAAAAATTATTAAAAAAAAAGGTTTATTAACAATTTTGTTTTTTTTATGAATCAACTTATACTCTCCTTTTGCATTTAAAACAAGAATGGATAAAGATATCTAGTCATGTTCTCTAAAGCGTCTATTATACGAGGGCCTGGTCTCAAATACATGTCGTCATCGCATTGATATATCCTATTATTAATACATGCATTTACAGAATCGTATCCGGACCTCTCGTATATAGGTTCTGGGTAATAAGGAACATAATGCGCCGTTAGAAAAATTACATCAGGATCACCATCAATGATCTGTTCGTGACTTACCGTAGAATATTCTTGATTTATATTTCCAAAAATATTTATTGCTCCAGCTTTTAAGATCATGTCATGTACATAGGATTTTGCTCCAGCAACCATAGGACTACAATATATCTCAAAATAGCAATCAATAATTTGAGTGTAATTCAAGCTTGCCGTTTTGTCCGTTATGCTTTCCATATTATATGTTAAATTTCCAGTCAAGTAAATGCCGTTTTGTCTAAAATTAACTAAATTCGCAATGACACCTACATTTTCAATGATTTCCTCTAAAGTATCTGCAAAAATGACCACTATAGCCATTCCTTGCGCTTCAATTTGCTCTATAATGTCTGGATTCCATGTCGAAGTGATTATGAGGTCGGGGTCTAGATCTGCTATTATTTCGAGATTTGGTGTTGAAAATCCGCCTATACTCGTGTAATTTGACCGATTTAACGCTTCAATTGGATAATTACAGTAATCAGTAATACCTACTAACTTATTTTCTGCACCAAGAGCAAAAATTGTTTCTGTAATGGAAGGTGCCATCGATACAATTTTTTGTGGAGATTTTGGCACATATACCTCTCTATTCTTTGAATCAACGAATAGATAGGATTCTTCTGGAATATTAATTTCGTCCATTAGGGAAGTAACTAACATTCCTAATCCAAAAGTGCTAATTCCAACTAAAATAACTAATCCGAGAACTATTACTACATTTTTTTTCATATATAATATCCTCCATAGGATAAGATTTCCTATGATCAAAAAATTATTGCATTTTATAAACTTTGTGGGTTAAGTTAACCTATGATTACAAAAGCTAAAAAGATATCCTTTACATCTCTGGAGAAGCGTTACAAATTGCCCTACGAAAAACCTTATTAAACTCCCATAATTCTATAAATTTAGATCTATAATTTATGTTAATACTATTCTCAAAAAAAAAATGATGAAAAAAATAATTGAAATTGGAAACGAAGATAAAATAAATAATTTTAGGTTAAAAATAGAAGGAAAGAAACCATTATTTATTTGTGTAATAGGGAATACGGAAACCGCAAAAATTCCTGGAATATCAGCAGCTGGTGCAAAATCAGAAATAACGGATTATACTCCTGCAGCAGATGTAGAATATCTATATTATGGAAAATGCAAATGCTTGGAAGGAGTCCCAATAACTCCGGAGGGAATTCCAACTCCGGGCTTGATTACGAAAGCAGCTTTAGATCTTGCTAATATTCCAAGATTAATTGTAAGTGGAGGCGTGAATGTTTTCCCTCAAGCGCCATATATAGATTTGGGAGGAGAAGCTGGGGGTGATATTTCAAAAGAAAAAGCAGTTAAAGACCCCATTAAAATATTTAAAAACGCAAAGATTTTAGGTAAAAACCTTTCCTTCTTTACAGATTACTTGGTAATAGGTGAAAGCATTGCGGGAGGAACGACAACAGCTCTCGGAATGCTTTTAAGCATGGGTTATGATGTCTCGGATAAAATTAGCAGTAGCTTGGCCATAAATCCAATTCAACTCAAATTAGAGTCAATAGACTCGGGAATGAAAGCAAAAAAATTATCCAGAGGTGATTTTAAAAATGAACCATTTAAGGCCATAGAATTTTTCGGTGATCCAATGCAACCCGCACATGCGGGGATTGCAATAGGCGCGGCATCAAGAATACCAGTAATCTTAGCGGGAGGGACCCAAATGACGGCCATATTAGCAATCATCAACATACTTAATCCAGAAGTTCTTGAAAATATTGCAATTGGCACGACAAGATGGATTCTAAATGATCAAAAAACTGATCTTGAAGGAATAGTCGCTGAAGTGAGCCCAAAAGTTCCTATCCTTGCGGCAAACCTTTTTTTTGATGAGATGAGATTCCCAGGATTGCGGGCTTACGAGAATGGTATGGTTAAAGAAGGTGTAGGTGCTGGTGGTGCGGTTATTGCTTGCGTGCTCTCGTCCAAAAATCAAATTTCTATGATTGATATTTGCAAAAGAATTGAAAAAGATTATGAAACAATTACTACCTTAAAACAGGTTTAAAAAATTATGAGTTATGCAGTATCGTGGAGCAGTGGAAAGGATAGTGGTTATGCGTGTTATGAGGCCATGAATATGGGTTTAGATATCACATGCTTGCTCAATATTATTTCAAAAGATAGTGGTCTTGTGGATTCTCACCGCGTGAGCAAGGAATTAGTTCAAACGCAAGCCAAACTGATGGACATTCCCTTAATACAAGCAGAAACAAATTGGGACGATTATACTAAAAATTTTAAGTTTTTAATCTCTAATTTTCCCTCGAAGAATATCAAAGGAATTATATTTGGAGACATATTCGTGCCTGAATTTCAAATACAAAAACATAAACTTTGGGCGGAAAATATATGTGCTTCAGCAGGACTTGTTGCTATAGAACCTTTATGGAATGTAAGATCCAAGGAATTGCCCTTAAAAATGCTTGAGACAGGTTTTGAAATGATTATCGTAAGTATAAAGAAAAGATTGATAGGAGAAGAATGGCTTGGTCGCCCTTTTGATTCAGAATTTTCATGTTATATCCAAAATAAAGGTGATATTGATCCCTGTGGCGAAAAAGGAGAATTTCATACTGTTGTATTAAATTGTCCGATGTTTAAAAAAAAAATAAAAGTGTTAAAAACTAACAAAACTGAAAATGAAAAATATTGTTTTTTGAATATTACGAAATGGACAACATGAAATAATGCCGTATGATTATTTTATATTTGATTTGGATAATTGTCTAATTAGATATCCCAATCTTACAGGATTTATTGATGAAGTTTTAAAAAAAACACTTAAAAATTACCTTAAAGACATTCCTAAGAAATTTGAGAGAAACACTTTATTGAAGCCAGGCACTGATATTAACGAAAAGTTACGAAAATGGGGGATTTCAGAGCAAAACTTCTTTTGGATGAATTATGAACAGATTGAATTTCAGTACAGAAAACATCTTGCGGAAGCTGGAAATATTTCCTTATTTAAAGATGTAAGATTCGTATTAAAATCATTAAAACAATCGAATAAAAAACTTGCAATTGTTTCTAATTCTCCCCAATATATTGTGGATTATTTCACGAAAAGATTTTGTTTAGATTCATTTTTTCAAGAATCTGTTGGAGTAGATTACTCGACTAATCCAAACGGAGCAAAACCTTCTCCTAATGGAATTCGTATGGTTTTGAATAAAATGGGCTACGATCAACTGAATTCGAAAGCTATAATGATTGGTGATTCAATAGTTGATATTATTGCTGCTAAAAAAGCAGAAATTACAGCTTGTCTCGTTAAAAGGAACAGATTATATTATTATAAGAGATTAAATGAATGGTCTTATCAACCAGATATGCTGGTGAAGACTCTCCACGAGCTTATTTCAATCTAATGACGAAAACTTTATCGTCCTTTTTTAAACCTTCTTGATATGGGTGTATTTTGACGATTCCGTCTGATTGAACTAAAGAACTAATTATGCCTGAACCTTTCAGTTTTACTGGATGTGCAATAATTTCGTTGCCAAGCTTTTCGATCTTGACCCTTAAGAAATGTATATAACCCATACCTGATACTGGAACATCTCTGCTCATTTTCGCGACGGTTTCGGTTCTTGGATCGATCTCTGAGGCGCCCATCATTTTCCGAAGCGCCATTCCAACTAGCTCGACAAAACAAAGATATGCCGCTACTGGCGTTCCAGGGAGACAAAAAACGATTTTATCCTCAACAACACCAATTAAAACTGGCGATCCAGGTTTAATGGCGATACCGTGAACAAGAATGGTTCCATTTTCTTGAATAGTCTCGGGAAGGAAGTCTTGAGTTCCCACTGATGTACCTCCAGTAAAGATTACTAAATCAGAGTCTTCAACGGATTCGTATAGTTTTTTTTTAAGCAGAATCTTGTCGTCTTTAAGTGTCTCTTCTCTTATTACGGTACCTCCATATTGTTGGGTTAAATTTGATATCATTGGCGAGTTAGAGTTGTAAATCTGGTTTTCACCAAGCATTTGACCAACTTCTACGAGTTCGTCTCCTGTGGCGAAGACGCTTACCTTTGGTCTCGAATGTACTTTCACCGTTTCAATGCCCAATGAGGATAATAAAGCGATATGAGAAGAAAAGATTTCCGTGCCACTGTTCAATACAATACTATCTTGAGGAATGTCCTCTCCCTTGCGCGACACATTTTTCCCGGGTACTATTGGTAAATATATTGAGATATTGGCTTCCTCGATCTTAGTGTCTTCAATCTTCACGACCGCATCAGCACCAAGAGGGATTGCAGCTCCCGTTGATATTCTTATCGCTTCGCCTGATTTCATTTGTATTCCTTCTGATTTCTCTCCAATCTCGATTTTTCCTACCAATTTTAAGTTGCGTGGATTCTGAGGAGAACTCCCAAAAGTATCTTCTGCCTTAACCGCATAGCCGTCCATGGCTGACCGATCGAATGGAGGTATGTTTAACCCGCTTTTAATGCTCTCTGCCAAAAATCTGCCTAACGACGATGAGGTTTCAACTACTTCCACGGTTGTCAAGCTTATATTAGATAAAAGCAGGTCTGAAGCCTCCTCAAGGGGCGTTAATTTCGAAAAACCAATTTTTCGCAATCTTTCCACATTCTTCACTCATTCTTGTTAATTGAATATACTATATGTCTAATTTCGGGAATGATTAGCTCTACTAATGCTAGTTTAACTGCATTTGGAGATCCTGGAAGAAGGAATACAATTTTATTACCTATCTTTCCTGCCGTTGTTCGAGAAAGCATTGCGGAGGGGCCAATTTCCTTGAAGGATAAATATCTGAAGAACTCCCCAAATCCGTCCATTTTCTTTTCGAATAATGGTTCGAGAGTCTCATACGTCACATCTTTAGGTGTAAATCCAGTTCCTCCGCTAAATATCAAGGCGTGCAAGGAGTCATTTTTAATCAATTCGATTAAAGAGTTGTGAATTTTTTCTCGAGAATCTGGGACAATCGAAACCGATAAAAGGGTAATATTTGAATTTTTTTCAAGGATATCCCGTACTAATGGAATGGTTTTATCGGTCTTTACTTCTCCATTTTCCTGTTCTTGGAATCTAGATGTGCTTACGATGATTAATGCTATATTGACCTTAGAGGGGGCCTCCTTTTTATGTTGTTCGTGTACTTTCATGATGTGTTTTTATAAACGATTTTTATATAATAATAATATCAAAAAAAATATACTGTTCTAACATCTCCTTTTTCTACGATGCTTTCCAGTTCTTCTATTTCAATATATCCGTCGGCATTAAATAACGTGCTGATGGCTTCTGAACCAGTCTGAATGGGAAAAACCTTCTTCTGACCTTCAATTACATCTATCTTAACTGGTTTAAACTCGTGCCTTCCAATCGTGCTGTAAATCCTTTCGCCTACCTCTAATGATATTGAATTCTTGTCTCTCAAAGGATATCCCGCCATTCTTCTGATAAAATCTTCGACAAATATGTAATAACAACTCAAAGCAGAAGTAGGGTATCCTGGTAAGACAAAAACTAATTTTAATCCAATCCTTGCGAATATAAAAGGCTTTCCCGGCTTTATCCTTACACCGTGTACCATTATCTCTATATCTTGGTAACCTTCTAAAACTTGGGGGGCAAAATCTCCCTCTCCTTTTGATGTTCCTCCCGATAAAATCGTGATATCGCAACAAGAGAGGCCGTGGTCTATAGCGTTTTTTAAGGTTTCGAAAGAATCTTTCACGATTCCCAAGTATTCAACTTCGGCTCCAGCGTTTTGGAGCGATATTTTTAACACTCTCGAATTAATATCGTAAATTTTTCCAATATCTAAATGCTTGATTTCAGAGGAAACAAGTTCATTTCCAGTGCTTATCAAGCTAATCTTTGGCTTCTTATATACCCAAATTTCATCCATACCGCATGACGAGAGAAGTCCAACCATTGAAACACTAATAAGCTCATTTTTCTTACAGATTAATTTACCCTTTGGAATGTCGTGCCCGACCTTTACGATGTGCGTGTCAGGTGTAACGGATTGCGTCGTGGAAACAATATTGTCCGTTCTTTCAGTAAATTCTACCATCACAACTGCATCGGCTCCTTCTGGGATTGCGGCTCCTGTTGCCACATAGGCGCATTGTCCTTTTTGAATTTCTTTTTTGGGTACGGCTCCTGCTTGCACATGATCTACTAAAACGAGATCCACGGATTTATCCTCGCTCGCAGGAAATGTATCGCTAGCAATAACTGCGTAACCGTCCATTCGAGACTTTCGAAAATGGGGGACATCTATAGGACTTTCAATATCCCGAGATAAAATTCTTCCGAATGCGTCGTCTAATGGTAATTTCACTTCTCCTAAAACTAAAGGAGTTATTTTGAATAATAAAGTTTTCAATTCAGAAACACTGATCGTTTTTAAGAATTTCAATTCTCAATCAACTCCTATTTAGTGTATCCATTCAGATGAGCCGTCTTCAAAATCCTCTCTTTTCCAGACCGCAAGCTGTTCTTTATAATCTTCAACCGCTATTCGGAGCGCTTTAAAGCCCTCTTCCCTGTGAGATGAGGCAACGACCACGTGAATTAAATCTTCTGAAATTTCGAATTGCCCATAAAAATGAATTAAAATAATATCAATAATGCCTTCGATATTTTTTATTTTTGTACAGATTTCTTCGATGCTTTTGGTAGCTAACTCAATGTACGCATCGATTTTGATACCTTTAACGGGTCGACCGTCTTTAGAAGTATTGCGAACGATCCCAGAAAATGTGTGAATGGATCCTATTTGTGCTGCGTTAGGTCCTTTTTTAATCTCGTTTATCATTTGTTCTAGAGTAATTTTACCCTTAGAATAAATTCCCGATTCTATTTTAGTGTTGGAAATTTCGTCCATTTTCACTTAGCCTCCTGATAAAGGTAAAAGAAACGCTATTTTATCGCCATCTACAACGAGAATTTTGTCAATATCGTTCTTTTTTACGAAATTATCGTTTATCGCCACACTTATTTGAGGATTCAAATCATCAGACGATTTATTTAATAATATTGATTTTGTGGTTTTGTGATTTTTAATAATAAACTTTGCAATTTCAATAACACTTATTTTAGAGCCTTCTAATTCTTCCGAATCTTTTTGTGCTATTTCTTTCAGTTCAGCAAAATAAAGAATTTTTATCGTCATTATTATTGTAAAATATATTATTTATAGTAAGGCTCTCGAGAAGAAATTACTTTTTGAATTATTTCTTGTGATTTCAAAGAAGGTGTGAGATCATTTAATTCTGACTTGATGTTTGTTCCTAAATCTGATCGAAATAAACACCCAAAAAGGTTGCCGTCACAACCAACCCTTAACTTAGTGCATTTATTGCAGGCTTCTTTTCCAGTCTGAATAGTTTCGATAACGGCATTATTGGGTAGCTTAAACACGTATCTATTTTGCATGTCATTTCTTCTAAATGTTTCAATTGCTCGAGCTTTTATGTCCTCAACAATATTCTCAATAGGAGCATGATGATGATCAAAAATGGATAATTCCTTACCGATAGCTTCTGATCGTTTGTGTAATTCTATTAATTGTAAAATATATCCGGTTTTTGAACAGAAATCAATTATATCATCGAGCTCTTGGTCGTTTAATCCCTTTAACATTACATAATTTAGCTTTATTGGATATAAGCCCGCCTTTTGAGCAGCTTTTAATCCTTTTAAAACTAGTTCTAAAGCATCAACTCCCGTGATTTTCTTAAAAACAGATGGTTTAAGTGAACAAAGAGAAATATTTATTCGATTTAAACCTGCATTATATAAATCACTAGCCATTTCTTTAAGAAAAAAACCGTTTGTAGTCATTGAAATGTCCTTATATAAATGTAAATTCGATATGTTTTTTACAATCGAAACGATTTCTTTTCTGCATAGAGGCTCTCCACCAGTTAATTTGATTTTCGTAACATTTAAAGTTGTAGCCAAGAGGGTGCACAATCTTGTTATTTCATCAACACTTAAAAGACTCGTTTTAGGTATGAATCCTTCTTTATCACAATAAATACAATTATAATTACAGGCTGAAGTAACCGAAAATCTTATATGCTTGATAGTTCGATTGCAGTTATTATTGACTGCTAATTCTTCATTCATTCTTCTTTATTTTTTCGTCAACTTTTATGTTTTCTATACGAGTTTTACGATATTGCCCATCTTCGTCTTTTTCGTACATTTTAACAACGTCCCACACATTTAGAAGGGCAAAGCTCACACCCGTTAAGGCTTCCATTTCAACACCTGTCTTAGCTTCTGTTTTGACAGAGCATGTAGCTTCGATCGTAGTATCGTCAATTATTTTCAAGTCCACCGATACTTTATGTATGGGTATCGGATGACAAAGCGGTATTAAATCGGGAACTTTTTTTACACCGTTAATGGCTGCAATTCTACTAATTGTTAATACATCTCCTTTTTCTACCGTGTTTGTTTTGATCCGTTCAATCGTAGAAGGTTTAAGAATTATCTTGCCCGATGCCTTAGCAATACGAGTTACAGGTTTTTTGTTAGATATGTCAATCATGTTGATTTTTTTGACAATTCAAAGCGTTCGATTTATAGATTCATAACGATTAATTATGTAAATTAAAGAAGTTTAAAAAAATTATTGTTGATATTCGTTAAAAATAGACCATTTTGGTCCGAAAATTTAGAAAAAATCCTTGAAAAATTATTTTTATTATCACCAGTTTTAAATATCCAACTTAATTGTTATTAATTATGAAAAATATCAGTGCTCGAAACATTCTAAAAGGAAAGGTAATAAAAGTAAGCCATGGTGCGGTTAATTCCGAAATTATCGTTAAAGTTGCTGAAGGTGTTGAGATCGCCTCTATCATAACCAAAAGTTCCGCTGAGCGATTAGGCTTAAAAGAAGGTAAAGAAGCTCATGTGATAATTAAAGCGTCGAATGTAATGATTGCCACGGATTAACAAATTTTATTCCGTTTTCTTGATTGAGATTGCAGTTGCCTTGAATGAAACAAAAATTTCATCACCAGCATTCAAGTTCAAATCTTCTTTAGCGTTTGAGGTTATGTAAGCTTTTAATCCATTTTTCATAGTAACTTGGACTAACTCCTTGCTAAGCAGAAAAATTTCTTGAATTTCGCTTTTTATGTTATTTCTTATGCTACTTTTAAAATAAGCTTTTGATAATACGATGTTTTCAGGTCTGATGAACGCAATCACTTTACCAGATTCGATCTCGGATAGACAATGGATTATAAAACCATTTGTCCTTATTTCTGCGTACCCATCGACATTTTTGACTATTTCTCCCTCAAGAATATTTTCCATCCCTACAAATTCCGCGTTTTTTACCGATTTAGGCGAGTTAAAAATATTTTGAGCGGTACCTGTATCGACAATTTCACCATTCATTATGAGAGAGACTCGGTCTCCAATAATGGCTTCGTTTTGGTTATGGGTCACCTTAATAGTTGTCAAATCGTTTGAATCATGGATGGATTTGACGATCTTCGTTGCATCTTTTTTCGTTACAGGATCCAAGGCACTAAAAGGTTCGTCCAAGAGTAATATTTTTGGATTAGTAATAAGCGCTCTAGCCAAGGCAACTTTTTGCTGTTCTCCACCAGATAAAGTTTGAGGATATCTATCCTTTAAATGAAGAATGTCAAAATTTTCCATCATTTCTTTTGTTCTCTGATTTATCTCCTTCCTTTTAACTCGTTGCATTTCCAATCCAAAACTGATGTTACTTTCAACATCTATGTGAGGAAACAAGGAATAATCTTGATATACAAAACCAATTTTTCTTTGATAAGGAGGAATTTTACCCATATTTGTTCCATCTATAAAAATTTCTCCGCTTTGTACTTTGTGGAATCCCGCGATTAATTCTAATAATAAAGTCTTTCCCGCACCAGTTGGTCCTAGAATGACATAATATTCGTTTTTATCGATCTCAAGGGTAATATTTTTGAGCCGAAATCCTCCAAAATTTGCGTTCACTCCTTTCATTTCAATCATAAATCTTCCCGAAATCTTAAATCACCTTTTCGACTTCTTTTTCTCTGGTTAATATATATATTATTATGAATATGAACAGACAAATTATTATCAACAAAAAGGCGATTGGTGCAGAACCCGATAATCCTTGAGTAATGTACCTATCGTAAATCAATACTGGAGCGATAAATGGATAATATGCTATGAAGACCACTGCGCCAAATTCGCTAATACCTCTTGCCCAACACATGACGGCACCTGAAACCATATTTCTCTTATTGAGGGGTAGCATTACTCTTATAAATATGCGTCGCTCGGTTGCTCCTAAGCTTTTAGCTACAAACGACAAATGTGGATTAATACCTTTAAATCCGTCTCGAACCGTGTTAATGTAAATAGGCATGCTCACGAATAATAAAGCAACGATAATACCTATAATATTATCTTCAAACATTATTCCAATTTCTCTGAAAGGAGCTCCGACCCATCCGTGCCTGGAAAATAACGATAATATCAAGATTCCCGCAACGCTGTGAGGGATCATTATCGGTATGTTTATAATTGAATTAACTAACGCTTTACCTTTAAATTTATAATGCGCCACTAAATAGGCTAAGGGGGTACCAAAAATGATGGTGATGAGGGTTGCAACAAAAGCAGCATAAAAGGTAAGTAATATCGTTTCAATGACATAGCTATCAAAGATTGTTTTTACAAAATTATCGTAATTCAAGAATAATTGTTTTACGCCCATATTAATAAGGGCAAAAAGAATAAACAAGAATAAAACTGAACCTAAAATCAAAAACAAAAAAAAAAATGAATAGGATTTAAAAATCCTTTTAATTATTGTTTTAAATTTATTTTTTTCGAGAGAAATCATTGATTTGACTTGTTTCACTAATTAAGTTATTGGACAACAATATTGATATAGATTTTGGGGGATCCAAGTGCCATAGTTTTCGGTTGGACATGGTGTTAGCACTGGCTGACCTAAATCTTCAAATATTTCTTTACCTACTTCGTTAATCACATATTCAACGAATTCTGCTCCTAAATCAGGGTGATCCGCATTTAATGGAACTGTTATTCCGTAAGTAATCGATTTACCCGTGCTTGTAGAGTCGTCAGATTTTTTTACTTTAACTTTTCCGTAATACTCATCCAATACCGATTCGTTCAAGGCTAAAATCGGTTCCAATGCGATAAAATTAAGTTTGTGTTGAATTGCAACGCTCATGTATTCAAAAGCATAATCTAAAACCCCTTCTTCTAACAATGTTATTAAATCAACCGATTTATCCCTGATATTTACATTACTCGTTTCAGCGTTGTAAGATAAATCTTCTACGCAAGTTATCGTATAATTCTCTCCATCGTCAGAACATGTAATACCTGCTATATCATCCATAACTAAATCGTCAAGAATGTTGTTCTTTGAATAATTTAACTCTGCCAGCTGGAGAACCATCAAGGTACGATATCCGCACGGGTCCTTATTTGGATTCGAAAACCCCCATTCTATTCCCGACGCATTCAAGTATTCCCAGAAATTTGTTGCGTTTATTTCTCCGTGTCCAGATGGGAGCGAACCGTAATAGCATAAGACCATTTGGTTCGTTGCAAATTGGATAGTATAGTTTTGATATTGTTTGTCCATTTTTGGTATGAGGCTCCAGTCAGCAAGGGCTAAAACATCACAGGGCTTGTTTTGCTCAGTAATCTTTTTCACGCAATCGACGCTTCCCGCGCTTTCTAAGCGTACATCGATGTTTGGATGGTCAGATTCATAGAGCGCTTCAATTTCTTGCATGGGTACCGCAAGGCTTCCTGCGTGATATACTTTTAAAGGTGTTTTATAAGATCCCGTAGAATAATAGAAGGCGGCGTATCCTCCAACGCTTATCCCAATAATCGCAATAATTGCAATAGCGATCACACCATATTTTACTTTAGTCTCCATTTACTTCACTTATATATATAATATTTCCTTATGTTCAGTCGTACATAATGGAATAATTATTCAACATGTTTCTTAAAAATAAAGGTTTATGAATTAATATTCTATTAAACGAAAAAATTTAGATCAGGTTTGCAAGGTTATTCAATATGGTTTCTTTTCTCACTGAACCAAACTCAAGATCTCGGCGTTCAATAATGATATTCAGGTTTTCTATGAGTCGTTCTGCGAAGTAATTAAAGGAAAACTTGAAATCGTTGTTTATTTTGTAATATTTCTTCAAAAATACTTTTATTAATTCTATCTTAGGACGAGGTTCTTTCGATTCGAATATTCCAGGGTTAGTATCGAGCAATGCGCAACAAATCCAAGCTAAATCATCATGGTAATTGCCCTCGTACGCTTCTTCGAAATCAAGCCCATACACATCGTGAGTTGCGGGATTATATATAAAATCCCTTAATCGAGCGTCTCCCTTGTTTACAACAATAACATCGTTTTCAGTCCTTCGTATTATGTTGTTTTTATGAAAGATGGCAAACCATCGGGCGAGTTTTTTAACACTATGCTTGAGTTTCCTCCGAATGTGAAGTTTTAAATCGTTTAAAGATGAGATATTTTTCAAGTTATTGTTTATGAAGTTCGTAAGGTTGATGCCCTGTATTTTCTCCATTAAAATGTAAGGTTTCCTGTAAAATAATACTTTTGGAACTAAGGTTTGTTGTTGTTCTAAAAGTTTCAACATTTGGTATTCTCTTTCGGCAAATTCCGTTTGAAATAATTTCAAGACAACGATTTTAGGAAAGTGAGCTGGTTTGATTTTAAATATGAGTTCAAATACTATATTCTTCCTGCTCGTGAGACGGTTGAGTATGAAATCGTTTTCCCCCTCTATGAGATCTGGGATTTGGTCGCTTAAATCTTGAATAATTCTTTCTTTGATTTTTTGAGGGTCCATCTCAAGAAGAGTAAGGTTTAGGAGTTTAAAAACTTGCTAGTTTAAAATCCTTTCTCTCCAGTATTTTTTAACGGACAGTAAGATGAACATGTTCAGCGTTAAGAATATATAATTTATAGCACATAAAAAAAACAAATAAAAGCGTTAAAAAAGTGATCAAAGTGATGAGCGATAAAAATAAAAAGTACACTTTAGGGATATTCTACGGTGTTGGTCCTGAAACTGAAATGCTAACGCAGAAATTCGTGGGAAACTTGATTAATTCAGACGATTTTTGCAAGGCCTGCGAAAATCTCGAGCTTAACATTAAATGCGATAAATGTCGAGAGCATTTGAAAAACTACTCTGCCTCCATATATTTTTACGAACAAGTGGGCAAGGATGTACCAGATTTTATCGAAGAACCTACTGAATATCTTCCTAAATCAATCCCCCCTGTAGATTTTTTGCTTGTCGTTGGTATCCATCAGGATTTACTCGGGGGGCTTCCTGAATACTTGAGTGATAAAGATGTTAAAGCAGTAATCGTACCAATTGAAGATCCTATTTGGGTTCCTCCTGGACTTCAAATCCAAGTGCTTAAAGACTTTGAATTTATGGGAATTCAAGCGGCATTTCCTAAACCATTTTGCGCATTAAGAAAGGAATACGATGAGCATAACAAGATAGGATATCATCTTACCAAAAAGCATGATTACATTCACGAATTTATTGATTATTTCAAGGTTGGCGTGCCTATTGTATCTTTTTTGATGAGTAAAGACGGAAAATCTATTGAAGATAAATGCGTGATACAATGTGCACCCTGTGGTTCAACACATTACGTATGCCAGCAACTAAAAGGTAAATATATTGAAAACAACGGTACTTCTCTTAACGAAAAAATCAGCAAGGCACACCACGCCTACCCCTGCAACGCTTCAATGGATCAAGACACGATTCTTAAAGATTCTTGCTTACATGTCGGTGGATATTTGGTAAGAAACGCCATCAGAAAAGACTTGGGGTTGGAAATCGAAGAAAGTCAAAAATTAACATATATCATCAAATAAAATATCTTTTATTTTAATCAAGTTCTTTTTTCTTTAAATTAAGAAATATAAAACAATTCTTGGATTCCTCCATCTCCTTATAAAATATCTTTTTGTTAACATTTAAAATAAACCTCTTTTATGTGTTTGTTAACGATTCAAATAAAAATTAGTCGAAAAATTCAATTTTTAACTAATGCAACGATGTCACGCAACGATATCATTCTTGGCTTGTTTTATTCCGATATCAACAATTTAATACACGAAAAGATAAAGAATTCCGAAAAACTTTCTCAAGAACGATACGATCAAGTTAAAATGCTTCCATTCAAGTTCTTAGGTCCAGTTTTCCTCACTAGCGGAAGTAATAGCGATCTTTCTTGGAGGATAGACTTTATCGAATCATCCTTATCTTTATTGCAAAATCAGGCTAATAATACAGGAACATTACAAACATTTTTTAACATAAATTCCACCTTTAAAACAGAAGATAGCGTGACCAATCTTTTTACACTAATAGGTTCTCCTTATACCGAAGACATTAAGGTTATAGAAGATAAAATGAGGGATTACATTCATCCTATCATTGAACAAGGCGTATATGTTAATTCAAAGCAATTAGGAAGAAAGTTTAAAGCTGATCGCTATATAAGGGAGGAACTTGAACGCGGTATTGATTTAATAGAATATTATATGGGTTCATCCAGAAAGATGTACTGGGAAGAACAACAAGTCTATGATAGCGTTGGGATTATTGAACGAAAAAGTGTGGATAACTCCAAATCGTCAAGACTTTATACATTTGACCTTGGAGACGAATTAAAAAAAAAATCATTACCTCTAATTCCGTCTTATTATGTGATGACTGTCCTACCCGATTTTTATGAAAACCTAGTCAATGAGACTTTAAGCCTATTTGATATCATGAATTATTATACGAATATTCGACAAATAAAACTGAGTAATATTGATAAAAAAGTCGTGTATTTTGAGGAATACATTGAGGATAGAGGAAATAAACGAAGTTTGGGAGTAATACTTGTGAAAACGAAGAAAAGTTCAATTGATTCGAAAAATCTACTGAATTTTCGAAAATATTTGAGACAATACTTGGATAATAGTTCCACGCTGGAAGAAACAATTGCTAATATCAATCCGCGGATTTCTACAAAGGGGTGGTCAACAAATACGGACGAAGAATTAAACGATATTCATGCTAAATTAGATTTAGACATTAATTAACCCTATATTAAAAATGGACGACGAAGAATTTAGGCAAATATATAAACTTAACAGGGATCAACTAACCCGCTATTACGAGCGAATTAAAAATAGGCTTGAAGGGAAGGAAGAAGTTGAAATAATAGCTAATTTTTTAAAGCACCAATCAATCATCGAAACCACTATTGACGAGATAATAAAGATATTAACATATTACGAAAAGAAATCCATAAAAACAGTGAATTTATTGGATCTCGCGTTTGAATGGATAAGAGCGAATGAAATCCGATTAAAATACAAGAAATACCTCATCAGGACATCTTATCCCGAAGAAAAGATTGCTCTCGCAGTAGACGACTGTATCTCAAGAATTTTTCTCGATTACGATATATATATTAGAAAATTCTTTAAAAAAATCGAGGAGCACGAAATAAGTGCTCTTTTTCACATAATTTTTAGTCGTCTTGGAGAAAAAAAGGAAACTCTTGAAGAAATTCTTTCTTGGCACAAAGAGAAAGTTCCTACCTATGAAGAAGAAGGTAAACGAATTTGTACGAATCTGATTACATTACGTTCGGGACTTTCTCAAATTATCGTGGAAGATTACGAGAGCGTCGTAGCTTCTCGACAAGCGAGCAAGCTCAGGAGAGATGAAAACGTGCTTAAAACAAAAGAGATAAAAATAGAACCTAAAGGTGTTTTCCAAGGGCTATTATTAGAGCGTATGATTAAATCCTATTGCATTAGTAAGAATAAGCTTTCAATAAAAGAAATAGAAAACGCAATCGCCCAATTTTTAAGTTCATATTTCAGGTTTGGCGTTTTTTACGAATTTAACGAATTTAAAGACTTATTAATTAAAAATTTTTCCGAAGACTTGCATTCGGGGTTAACTGATGCATACAAACGAAAATTTACTTTAGAAGAACTAAAGGAAATGATAAGCGAGACTATGAAAAAATTTCGAGCGATCAATAAAATTAAAGTTCTCGATGGTTCAGCGTGGAAAAACGACCTTACTAAGTACTTGAAGAATTTCTTGGTTAATTTTTCTGACGATTTATTCCAACCAAAAAAGATCATCGCACTTGTTCGTTCTCCGTCTCGAACCTTACAAGAATCTACGGAGATTCAAGGAAGCGAAAGTCCTGATTTTCGAGCCTTGTTTGACTTAGATCTCGAAATCGAAGATTTTAGGGCAAAACTCGAGAAATCTCTCGAAAACTCTGATCTAGGGTTTGTCAAGAAACAGAGCCTCATCAGGTCCAAGGTCCAAGAGTTTCGAATGGAAAAAAGGAAACAAATGTCGCGAACTCCAAAATCTTGATCGATATTAACTTAAGACTTATAGTATATATTCAAATATAACTTGAATGATTTCTAATAAAAATAAAATGATCTTATCAGAAACTTTTTTTAGCTATTTTTAATGTTAAATGTTAATCCATGCTTTTTTTCGAAGCTTGTTAAATATCGAGCGAAGAGCGTATAATAAGCGGGAATCGCCAAGTTTGGTCAAAGGCGCTGGACTCAGAATCCAGTCTCGTAGGAGTTCGGGGGTTCAAATCCCCTTTCCCGCATCTAAATTTTCTCTTTTAATTTGACTAGGTTATTTTTAATTTCCCTTTATAGAATTTAAATTTTATTCGCGAAACCACCTTGCTCAGGAAATGGCAATCGAATACGGGCTCAACCCAGAGCCCTCTATCTCGTCGGCCGAGATGGCGTTCGGGAATGCTTTTTTCAGGATATTATATGCAGCATTCACGTCTGCGTTGATGATTAGCCCGCTGCTCGTCCGAAACAGGCCGCGGCTGACGCGATTGCCTTGATAGCTGTCGTGTCTCTCGATCGACTCCCCGTCCAGGAAACTGCATTTGGAGGTGAACGATTCGTCTATCAAGACGAGCTCGATCCCGATGGATGCGGCCTTGTAAGCAAGCTGCTTTACGAACTTGAAAAAGGGGACTTGGACGAAGTTCTGGTTGTTTTTCCTCCCAATGTTGATGGCATGCTTCCACGAGGGATTGTATCCCACGACTATCGTTCCGAAATCGTACTTAACGCAATAATTAACGACGAGTCTCGAGATCTTGTGAAAAAAATCGTGTATTTTTTCGTTTCTCCTTCTTGCAAGCGCTTGTAATCGCCTCGTCTCGAATTTCAAGCCCTGCTTGTCCTTGAGGCTCGAATATTTCGCTCGTCGCTTATTGTAAAACTGGTTGATCGACTTGATTGCACCGCCCTTTACAACAGCGGGCTTGAGTCCAGCATTATTTGCCATGGTCACGACATTGTTCAAGCCTAAGTCGACCCCCACGATTCGTTCCTTGCTCATTTTCAGGTCGATCGCTTCCCGCTCGTGAACGATTTCCAGGACATAGTACGCGCCCTTGGGGACGATTCTTACCTTTCGCAACCCCTCCTTGATGCGCGTTTTCACGGGTGGCAATCCCGAGCGCTTGGGAAATCGCAGGAAACCGTGCTTGATGCGGCATTGCTGGTTGGTAAAGAAGACCACGAATTCACCGTTTTTTTCCTTGTATTTGGGCGGTCGAGGTCGTCCACCAAACCGTTCTGGTCGTGCTTTCCATTCCTTGAGCGCTCGAAAGAACGATTTCCAGTTCTTATCCACGATCCTGAGCACCTGCTGCGAAGTTTGCGAGGGAAGCGCTTTATAAGCGTCGGAATTCTTAAGGGCGCGCCAAAGGTCCTCGTACCGCCACCACTCGTTGAGAGAAAAGAACCCTTGCCTCACGTAATAGTTAACTAGATTGTAAAGGTTCTTAGCGGCGTGGCACGCTCTAGATAATTGTCTCGTTTTTCTCAAACGGATTAATTCGGTAAATTTCATCTAATTAAAAAATTAAATGCTAACATTTAAAAATAAAGGGTGTGTGTGAATTTACAAAATGATTAGAAAATCATAAAGGGAATTTAAAAATTATCTTTGACTATAAACAATAATTACTTTTATAATATAATTAAATAATCTATTGTAAATTATCGTTAAACTCTATATAAGAGAAGAGATAAAAAGTGCAATATAATATAATAATGAATTAATAAAAAAATTGATTTATATTTAAAATAATTTTCCCTCCTCTATATCGTAAATAATCGAAGCATTTGATTAAAAACCACATTTTTATTTGATTTTATCAATTAAATAATTTGTCTCGTTATTTAAATGCCTCAATTAATTCTTCATAAACACATAGACCTCCACAATCTTCTGGTGGCGCTCTCCTTTTGTTTGCGTACCGCTTGCTTGAAAAGTGTTTTATTTAAAATGTAACTTTTAAATGACATGACTTCTTAAATGATCAAATAGAAAAACTTCAACACATCAACAATCATTTTAGATAATGACTCCTTCGAAGAACAGAGAAGAAAATGTACTCAAGGGACAGATTCCCGAAATCGAAAAACCAAAAATACTTGTTTTTCAGTTTAACGATCATCTTGGTGATTTTGAGGAGCTTGAAATTGATGAAGATTTACCCTTACACGAGCTGTTGGATCCAGAATTCATCGTTTTATTTGTTGATCCAGAACATTATCGCGTCTGGGTATGGCATGGAAGTAATACAACTACAAGAATGAAATTTATCGCCGCAAAACTTGCCCCTACAATTAGAGATAAATACGGTATAGCGTTCAAGATAACAGCTGTCGACGATGGAGGAGAATCCAAACCGTTTAAGGTAATGGTTGGCTTGGAAGATGAAGCAGAAGAAGAAAAGGAGCAAACTGGTCCCGCGTATGCTGGAACGAATGAAGACCTAGAGCTCATAAAATCGCTATCTCGTGAAAAAATATTACTCTTACTTGAAAAGACAGAAATTCCTGAAGGATTTATCAGGAAGATGGTGCTCGTGAAGAACACTTTGTACGGATACAAGGAATTTGAACGCAATTATTTAGGGTCAGTAATTAAAGAAAAGCAATTATTTCCCCTTAAAGAAGACGTACCTGATGGAACTTACCTAGCTGAGAACTATATCCCAAGAATGCTATTTTCGTTTAACAATGTAGTATTAACGGAATTCTTACAAAAAATTCCCGCAGGAGAATCAAAATAATTTATTGTAGATGAAAATAGTGAGCCATGTGAGAAGAAAACCACCGCAAGAACCGGGAAGATTAGTTAGAAAAAAATATAAATTTAAATTATCTAAATTGGCGAGAAACGCGCTCACTATTATTATCATTTTAATCTTCGTGTTAAGTGGAATGGGTGTTGCGGCTTTAATGGGTGCTTTTTCTTAACCAAAAAACCTTATAGTATGCTTTATTTAATTATATACAAATACTTAATCTATATTCGAAAACTTATTAATTGATTTAATTTTAAGAAGCGCAAACTGTTAAAATAAATTTTTAAAATGGAAATGAAACTTAAAAGAATTGATTATATTTTCATAGTTATTTTATTGATTTTAACTGTTATAACCGTTGACTTCGCCTTATTTGAAGGACATAGGGCTCTCATCACGAATATATGGGATATAGATGGCTATAAATCCGAAGATATAGCGGTAAAACTCGGAATCGTTTTTTTCGTGTGCTTGGTAGGAAACCTGCTACCTGTACCAACCCCTTATACTTGGTCGGTTTGTCTCGGAATTGCTTACATCGTCGTAAGCCCATTCCACCCTCTATTATTCGGGTTCGTGGCCTCTTTAGGGTGTCTTGGAGGGGAATTAGTTGGGTATTTCTTGGGGAGGGGCGCGTCAGAGATCATATCGGACGAGAGAAAAGAGAACTTAAAAAACTTCCAAAAATATATGGTGGATCATCCAAGCTTAGCTCCAATTCTCATATTCCTTTTCGGAGCAACTCCGCTTAACGACGATTTTCTCACGATCCCTTTAGGGTTGTTAAAATATGATCTGAAAAAAACAATTTTGTTCTGCTGGTTGGGCAAGCTTGTCTTGATGCTCATATTTGCGTACAATGTGTTAAATTTATGTGATTTAATAGGTGGCGAAAATTGGGTGCTGAGCCTTGCGAGCTTATATTTGATTGTTATAATGGTATATGTAATGCTAAGAGTAAATCTAAGCGAAGTGTTAGGTAAAATACTTAAAAAAAAAAATCTTTGAAAAAATAATAAAATAGGGATTATTGTTTAGTTTTTAACGAAATTTCTTATAGGTAATAATTGTCTTGGATAGTATTTCCAGCACCTTCGTTGAGAACATTAGCTTGATTATAGTACATTACATTGCCTGTTATGAAATTGTAATTACTGATAGATCCCAGTCTCAACCCATAACTCGTTCCAGAATATGGATTAACACTTGCGATTAGATTACCGATAATAGAATTTCTGTTTCCTGATGCGCAATTAATACCATAAATATCACCATTACCTCTATTATATTTTATATTATTACCGGTAATCAAGTTCTCGTCTGCAACATTTGAAATATATATTCCCGAACTCGAAAAATATTGTATTACATTGTCAGCAATTGAATTATAATCAGCAGTGCTGATCCACATTCCGATTGTACAATAGCTTATCAAGTTATTTTCTACGATAGAATGAGAGGAAGAAAGACTTATTGCCAGGTAACCATTATCGTAAAATCTATTTCCGACTATTTTACAATAAGAGTTATAAGCAGTTGAGATCCCGTTATTGCATCCTGAAAAAACGCAATCTCTTATGCAGGTATTATCAGAAGTAATTGAAATTCCATTAATTGGAGTACCACCACCCATGAAATACATGTTTTCAATAAGAGCGCTCACAAGCATGAAGGAATCTTCAATAGTAATCATGGAAAGATAAGTGGTATTTATTGCTGAACCATCAATTGTTAAGTCTCTAAACGTGCAAGAACGAGCACTAGAAACGACAAATCCACTAAAATTATGTCCAAGAATGATGGATACTCTTCCTGCCCCTTCTATGACATATTCCCCTCCCCCGTCTATTTCGATGGTGTCTTTCAATGTGATATTGTTAATAATGATGATCAATCCTGATCTATTATTTATTTCATCAATAGCACTTCTAAGATTGTCATCTGAATCGCAGTAATATATATTATCGTGATTTCCGTCGTTCAAAGGTGACGAAGACGACGGCAACGACGATATTCTCGATCCGAGCGTCATGACGGTAAAACCTATAACCGCTAAAATTGCAACTAAAGATAAAATTATTGCAACCGTACTTAATTTATTCTTCACTTTTTATATCCTCTCGTTTATTTTTTTTATAAAATAATTGAATTGGATTATAACAATAAAACCTTTAATCTAAAATATAAAAGCATCTGGTGCAATATTGAGATACATACTTTTTCGTTCGAGCTCTTTAAGAAAAATTGAGTCCACAATTCATAAATATAGAACTTAATCTGACAATTTCTCTAATAAAATATCAAATTTTTCATAAAATATTCTACAAGGTCAAATTTTCCCCTATTTGTAATTACTGCTATTATTTAAGCTTGGAACGGTGTCAAGTAAGGATGACGTCTTCTAACCGTTCGAGCTCGAATTCTTCGATGAAATACAAGGTCTTACTTCCTAACTCTTTTTTGACAACCAATCCAATTTCCTCAAGGGCACTAATGTATTTATTTATCGTGTTGGAATGCATTCCAAGCTCTTTGGACATTTGAGTTTTTGTGGAGCCGAGGTCATTATCAAGCAAAAATTCAATGATCTCCTTGCTTTTTTTCTTCAAGGTCAAAAACCTCGCCTTTGCGATTTCGAAGTCAACGCGAGCGTCAAAATAGACTTCGTGGTTGTTGATTGTCTTGCGCTTGACAAACTTGAATTCCATAAGCGTGCGAAGGTGCCAGATGGCCACGTGATTCGAAACGCCGAGATCGTCAACAATCTTATTCAAGTACGCGCCAGGATTTCCCACAATATAATCATAGATGAGCTTTCTCTTTGGATTCTCTAGGATCTCGTAATGGGTTAATTTTGATCCCTCTACTATCAAGTTTTTTTGCAGGAGCGATTTGAGATTTATTTTGATACCATCCTTATTAATGTTTACAGAGGCTAACTTGAAGCGAGAAGTGATGAAGGGGACGAGCTTGCCGATGTTTAAGTGACGATTCTTGTTCAAGTATTCCTGAACGGCTTGAAGAACTATTCTTTCGTTCGAGGACAGTTGGACGACCGTTTTAATCACCCCTCCTTGAGTTGTTTTTTATATTACTTCCTCCCTTATTGGACGATTTCGAGAAGGCGAGCATCTCGTCGAGGATGGATTGCCTTGTTTCGGGTGAATACGAGCGCATTTCTTTTAAGAAAAGTTCCATTTCACCATTATCCCATCCCAATGACTTAACTTTATCGAGAAAGTTAGCAGACAGAGCGGTTAAATTAAGATCGCCCAGTCGTGAAGCAGCTTCCAATCCGTCTTCCTTTTCGAGCGCCTTGTCAAGTTTTTCTCGATCTCGCGTTTTTGAAGATCGAGATTTCGGTGCTTTTTTCTTCTTTTTTCCCCTTCTCGAAAGGAAAAACAATGAAGATCCAACTGCAACGCTCGCCACGCTTGCAACCCCTATAACAAAAATTATATCAAATAATGGTGGTGCGGGAGTTCCCACGAGTGGGAAGCGATCGACGCTCCCCGCAGTTCCAGATATGTTGTAAGGGGTGTCTCCTATTCCGTCCTTGTTAGCATCAATTCCATCATAATCGTGCCAATAATTTCCAACAGCTCCGTTGTCCCATTGATTGTTTGAGCAGTTATCAACGGCGTTAACGCCCTCAGAATTGTTAAAACGATTGTAATAAAAAAGGTTATTAGTACATTCTATACCCTCATTGAGAATTGCTACCCCATAATCTGTATTGTTGTAAATATTGTTATGGGTAAATATATTGTATGAACAACTATTATTGAGAGTAATACCGTGTCGATTGTTGTGTATATTGTTATTAACAATGTTATTGTAGATACATTCGGAATCGGACCAAATTGCCTCCTCGTAATTATGTATTTCATTATTATAAATCGTGTTATTAGTACAGTTGTTATATAGGGAATTTCCAATATCTCCTCCATATAAAATGTTGTTTTCGATATAATTATAGGTACAGTTTAAATTTAATTCGATACCCGTCCCTTCAGCAGGATTAGAATGTACTACTGTATTTTCACTGATAGTATTATAATGAGAATTTACAAGAATACTAATACCAGATTTTTCAGTATTGATTTCGTTCCGAACAATTGAGATATTCTTGCTTATTCCTATAATAATTCCATAATCGCAATTAGAAATATTATTTTCAAGGATCAAGCCGTTATCAGCATCTTGAATAAAAATTGCTGAAGAGGAGCCAGTTTTAAATAAGGTACAATTTTTAATCACGAAAGGAACGGTCGTACTTCCTATCATGATACAATAATAATCGTCTCCATCGATGCTTAAATTCTCAAGATAATAAACGCCATCAATTTCGGTACACCATGGTTTATCTGCTAAATCTTCCCAATCTGCATTCTCTGTAATTAAGATCGGTCCGCAACTATTATTGAAATAAGAATTTTTAACTACGGGAATTTGCTTTGTCGTTAAATATTTTTCGGAAGCAATATCAAAATTGGAGAATAACGGAAAGGAAATCGTGAAGAACGCTAATAGGCAAAACGCAACTAATAAAAATTGTTTTGACTTGAAAATGGATTTTTTATCGAGCACGATTCATCAATGCTTTTTTTAATATCGTCAATAATCTACCAAACTATTCAAGATGCGTAAATAATATAATATTATTTGGAACGAATATGAAGTTTTTGATATGATAATAAAAAATCAATTTTAAATTTTACATTGAAGGGTTTAAAATTAAAAAAGGATAAAAAATGTAATTAAATACTCGTTACTCGAAATAATATTTGTACGAGCAAGCAATTATTCTTAATAATCCCTCCATTTACTCCTAAATACGCATTCTCTTATGCATAATGGACTCCATAACCGATTTCTGAGTAAATATTTGCTGCATAAAGCATATCTTGAATGATTATTGAAATCGTATACCCGCTCGAAGGTTTTTAAAGTTGATGCAGGAATCCAAGTCCGCTTCCGTCTATTAAAATATGAAAAAATAAATTATTGAATAAGATTTTTTTTAATAAAAGTAAAAATCACGACAACATCACCAAGGAGGCTTCCTAACGAGAGTATATCGTAGCCAGGGATATTTGTATCGTTTGAACCATTTTCATCTATTTTATAAGGAAAATTACCTATAATAATGTTGGTTCCAATTATCTGACTTGATTACCCTGCAAATAACGAGGTCAATAAATGAAGCGTTTCCAATCAATTTTTCGGTTTTAAAAAAAGCGCGTGAGGATGTCAAAAAATTAGAGGAAAAAAAAAATTAAAAAAATCATGTAAATGTTTGAGCAAATAAGGTAATCGTAGATATGTAATTACTTGCGGTTAAATTATCCAAATTAAGATATACTGTAATGTTATGTGCTCCATATCCTATTGAGGCTGAAACAGAACTGGCAGGAATGTAAGTTTGAAGAGCTACGGAATGTCGCTCATAACTTGAATCCGCCGTAACCTGCATCTGACCGCTTTTTTTAACGTTGTCTATGTGGATCTCAAAATATCCATATACATCAATTCGAGCGTAACAATTAAACATGATATATAAATTCTCTCCTGGATTGATGGTAAAATCGATCGCCAAATTTGGAATGTAGCCCCATACAACCGATTGGTTTTGATAGTATGCATTTACCTCATCATACCAGGTTCCCTTGATATTTGTCTGATCTAGTGTTGGCGTTGTCATTAATGTATATAAGCAAAATCCTCCTAAAGCGGCACCAACTAATCCTATTATTATTCCTATTACTCCTACTGCATTTGAATTTGACATTATATAACTTTAATCCATAATTTTATTAGATAGATCATTGAAAAGTAATGGAATTATTTATATCCTTGTGGAATAGATTAGAAGTTTTTGAATTGACTTCAGATTCTTGAATATTTCTCAACAATGTAATTCTGGAGCGACCAAGCGTACTTCTCGAGATTAGAAATCAAAACTTCTTGTTGCATTTGTCGAAGGTATGTCGTGTCTAAAGAATTGAACAACTTCTTCAAGCGGTCGATGGCCTCGTAGATCTCGACGATCTTGCTCCAATCGCTTGCCCATTCCAGGTCCTGTTGCTTGAGTTGCTTCATTTTAATTATTAGCTCTATTAAATAGGTGTTTGAAAAAAGATAATTCTCGTGTTAAATTTAGATTTTATGGATATATAAATGTATGGGTATTGACGATTAAGTGATTGTGTGAACCTAAACAAAAATAGTTATCTAATCTTATAATCAAATTTAGAATAAGAGCATAAACATTTAAGTCATGCATTCTGATATAATATAACATGAAACGCAAAATAATTCCCAACAGATTCATATCTGGTAAAATTATAATAGGGATTATTATTATTTAATTTCATGGAGAAATTTTAAACTCTTTAACCTCTTCTTGCTTTTCTCGTTCTGGGTTTAGGATTTCTGCGATCATAATAAAAATGAAAAATAAAATGAGGTAAGAAGATTGACAGAAAAGAATGCGTGGATCTACGATTCTACCTTGAGAGAGGGAAGTCAAAAGACAGGATTGGTGTTCTCAATGGAAGATAAACTGAGGATCCTAGAACGCTTAATCCACGACCTCCACATTCCAATGGTAGAAGCGGGTTGGCCAGGATCGAATCCTAAAGATATTGAGTTTTTTCAGAAAATAAAAGAAACGGGATTGAATGGTACTAATGTTTATGCATTTGGTTCAACGCGTCGTAAAAATAGTTCTGCAGAAAGCGACAAGAGTATTCAAGCGATATTAAACGCGGATGTAAAAGGAGCGACTATCTTTGGTAAGACATGGGATTTGCATGTGGAAGCTGCGTTGGAAACTAGCCTCGAAGAAAACCTGGCTATGATAGAGGATACGATAAAGTGCCTGAAAAATAACAATCTTGATGTGATCTTTGATGCCGAACATTTCTTTGATGGATATAAGAACAACAGGGATTACGCATTAAAGTGCTTGAATGTAGCAAAAAAGGCGGGTGTTTCTTGGATTGTATTATGTGATACCAATGGGGGAATGTTGCCTCACGAATTAAGGCCAATACTATCGGATGTAAGGAATCACTTGGGAAACACGGAATTGGGCATTCACGCTCATAACGATACCGGGATGGCTAATGCGATGGCACTCGAAGCGTTTTTAAACGGTGCTAAGATGATTCAAGGCACGATTAATGGTTTTGGAGAACGTTGCGGTAATACTGATTTAACAACGATCTTACCCGTTTTAAAGCTTAAAATGAATGTTGATTGTATTAGCGACGAAGACTTGCAAAATCTCACCGAAGTTTCTCATTTCATTTACGAAATGGCAAATCTATCGGGCAATCCCGATCAACCTTTTGTTGGAAAAAACGCATTTTCTCACAAAGGAGGAGTTCACGCCTCGGCAATTCTTAAAAATTCAAAAACATATGAGCACATTAATCCCGACAAAGTAGGGAATGTAACCGATATTAAGATTTCCGAATTAGCTGGTAAAAGTTCGTTACTCCACATGGCAAACAAATTCAATATTCCATTAACAGTAGATAGCCCTAAGATAAGAGTTATATTAGATGTACTTAAGGAGAAAGAACATCAAGGTTACTCTTTTGAAGGCGCAGAAGGCTCTTTAGAAATCCTGATGCGAAGCATGGACATGAATATTCAAGATCCGAATTATTATCGCAACAAATTTTTCGAATTAGAGGGTTTTCGCGTTCTCACGGAAAAATTCAAAGATAATCTCATTTCGGAAGCAACCATCAAGGTCAAAGTCGGCGATGAAAGGTTTCACACTGCTGCCGAAGGAAATGGTCCCGTGAATGCCTTGGACAATGCGCTCAAGAAAGCACTAGTGTACTTCTATCCCAGTATAAAAGAGATTGATCTTTCAGACTTTAAAGTCAGGATCATAGCTCAGGCAGGAACGGCATCAGTAGTAAGAGTATTAGCAGAAACTCACGATCAAGAAAGCGCATGGGGAACAATTGGAGCTCACGAAAATATCATTGTAGCGTCGTGGGATGCTCTTGTTGACTCGTACATCTTTAAGCTCCTAAAAAATAAGGCGAATTGGTAATTTTCAATTAAAAATAGATCGAAAATCGCTTTTTTATCAATTCGTCAACGCCCTTGAAATCCGAAACATCGATCAAGTTGTTCAGATCCTGAATATCTTTTAATTCTTCTTCGAATTTAATTTCAAATTCTTTGGTGAAATCGTGCATCATTTGAGAAAGAACCTTGTTTAATCGATTGGTCATTACTAACACTGCAAATCCTTTCTCGTTGTTATAATCAACCATGATATCTGCTGATCTCGTTTTGAGCACGTCAATTTGATCTTTTTTGTCAATAAACTCGCCTACAATGTGATTTAATCCAATAACAATATTTCCCCAGATCGCTGATTCGATGTCGGGTGTTTCGTACTCGAACTTATAGGAATATAGGAGAACGCCTGATTTATGGTATATGTTTATTGAATATACTTTGTTTGTTAAATTCAAGGCTAGATCGGGATTCTTTGCGAATAATATTGCGTTGAATAAATAACTAAAAAAAAGGAATACAAACTGCAGGTCCCTTAAAATTGGTAATTGTACGATTGCAAGTATGATTAAAAAAAATAATGGGATACATATTGTAATATTGCTGGCGAGTAATAACTTGCTAAAAGTTTTATTTCTCGAACGTAAATGGGTTGATATATTTTTATATGTAAAGACGAAAATTAAAAAAAGGCAAAATAGAATAATTGCGGAAGATAGATGTATTTGGAACTTGTAGTTAATGAGTGATGGATTAAAAACGATAGTTCCACTTTGTAGAGTTTCGTCTATCGATACTGAAATAGGTGAAATAATTCCTCCTATAATAATTCCAAAAAAAATTGAAAATACTGAAAAAAATGGAAGATCTTTTTTCTGTTTTTGTTGCAGAGACGATAATATCAGCAATATACATTCGTAATTTGCAAATTGAAGCGTTAAAAACAATTTCCAAACGAATAAATTCACATCCTTAGAAAAATAAAATAAAATAGAACACACATAAGCAGTTGACATTAAAATTCCACCAATTATGAATGATGCAAAAAAGAAAAACGATTTTTTTCCTAAATAGCTGGATTTATTGAACAATAAGAAGTATATCGGAAGAAAAATGGACATGAATAGAGATGATAAATACACTATTATCAGTATGGCAAAAAATATCTCGTACATGTTTATTCTTTCTGATTTAATTATCTGTTACAAAAGGTTTAAAATTTTTAATTATTAAGTCTTTAACATTACTAAACTCTGAGATATCGATTAATTGGCTTAAGTTTGCGATTTTAATTAAACTTTCCTTATTTGTTTCGTTAAATTGTCTTACAAAATTTTTCATTGATTTTTCAATAATCGTGTTTTTTTTATTTGTAATGAGTAAAAGAGCATATCCAAAATTTTTATCGTATTCAAAAACGATATCCCTTTCCTTGACTTGTATTAGATTGAGCTGTCTTTGCTTGTCAATAATGTTTGAAATAATGTGATTTATTCCAATTAAAATAGACCCTTTTAAATAGATATCTTCGATTTCTTCGTTTGTATCAAAATTATAGGAATATAACAATATTCCACTTTTTTGAAAAATAATGAAATCGTAAATTTTATTCGCATATGAAACAAATCTATAAGGCTGTTTTATTAGAAGATATATTAAGGCAAGAAGTGAGAACAAATTAATAAATAAACTTAAATCACCCAATAGTGTTATTTTGGTATTCATATATGATAAGAAAAATCCGCTAGAACACATCAAGAGTACGAAATAAAAAACAAATGCCTTTTCAAAATTAGTTTTTAACGGTTTTACTATTAATTTATATGATTTTACAAAAATTAAAACAATTATTAATACATCGTAAAGAACAATTGCAATGGGCAAGAGAAAGATCTCAAAATCAGAAAATATAACTACTGAATTTATTGCCGTGTCCATTGATATGTGAGAATAGGAAAACGCAAGGATCAATCCAAAAAAGAAGAAGATTGTAAGCACGTAAATGGGCTCGATTTTCCTCACAGAAAATACGTTAGAAAATAACACAAAAATCAATCCTAAAACTATTATCCTTGAAAGTATCATCAAAATCCATATATTTAGTGCCATTATTGGATCTTGAATCTCTAAAGATAAATTGTAAAATAATGGAAATGCAACTCCGGATATGGCATAAATACATGAGAATAAAATTGTATTTGATCTCAGGTAAAATTTTTCCTTATTGAAAAGGATGTGTCCAATCGCAAGTAAAGAAACGCTAATTGAAAGAATCGTGGGAAGAATACTGATTGTCATGTTTACCAAAATGTCAAATAAAATCGAATTTCGATGTTAAAATTATGCTCTTGAATATTAAGAATTAAAGAGTTTTTATTTATATTTTTACCGAAACTAAAAAAAGAGTGAAAGATAAAAAAAATTCAATTATTTGAGTAAAATAATTATTATTATTTAATATAGTTAAATTTTAAGATAGGGATTTAATTTAAAATGAACAGATTTGGGATTTATCTGAATGAAAAACATGTTCTAAAGAAATTCATAAAATATTATCATATTAACGAACCAGAATTAAAATTATTAAATGAAATCGTAAGAGAATTAGTAAAAATTAATGGAAAAGATTTGAAACCAAGTCTGTTTGGAGAGATATACGAAAAGATCGTAAATTCGGAGAATCGAAAACACTTAGGAGAGTTTTACACCCCAGAAAAAATTGCTTGTTATATAATGAACGCGGTTGGTTACGTTCCCGGAAACGATTTAGAAGTAAAATCTCTTATTGATTTTGGATGTGGTGCAGGTAGTTTTTTGATTGAGGCTACAAAAATTTTAATCTTGCATTGGAAAATTAAATTCAATATTAAAAGTCACCTAGATATATCGATCGTTGAGGCAAAAAAGATAATCGAAAATGTGCGAGAAAACATCGAAGGAATAGAGATTAATCCACTTGCCGCAATTCTCTGCCAATTAAGCATGCAACTTATCTTGTTTGACTTATATGAGCTAATAATCGCTTTAGATAAAGAATATTCTCTTCCAGAATTTAAAATATACAATGCATCAATCTTTGAAAAAGAATTATTTAGACAATACGATTTTGTCGTGGGAAACCCTCCTTATTTATTTATACGGGATATTCCTGTAAAGCAAAAAATGGTAATTGAAAATCTCAATTTTGAAACACGAAAAGGACAATATGATTATTATCAATTGTTCATAGAAATAGGAATAAAATTACTAAAAGAGGGCGGTTATCTTGGTTATATTGTTCCTGATTCTTTATTAACCCTTTCAAATAAGCGTATTATCAGACAATATATGTTCTCTCATACAAAAATAAAGGAAATCTTTCACACGGGCCCTAAATTTAATCATATTGGTGTATCAAACACTATCATAATACTCGAAAAAGAATCCCGGGAACATGCCCGAAAAAACAATGAAATATTAATTAAATTAGAATCTAATAGCGAAGTTGATAAGAAGAATTTGAATCAAAAACAACTAATAAATTGGAATTACGATTTTTTAATTCATCTCGGGGAAAACGATTATCAAATTCTTGCTTATCTAAATAACAATTTTCCGAAGCTGGGAGAATTAATCTTATCAAAAAATTATACTCTATCCTTAAGTCGTGGAGTAGAACTTGGTAAAGAAGGCATAGTAGTATATTGTAGTTCATGTGGATGTTTCATCCCATTTCCTAAAAAAAAAACATCTTGTAAAAATTGTGGCAATAGTAATTTGAATCTTACAGATCAAGAAAAGATAGTAGTAAACAAAATTCCTGAGAACAATCAAGACCATTATAAGCCGTATATTTTTTCTTTAAATCAATATTCTAAAAAAAAAAAAAAATATATCAACATCTCAAAAAAAGGAATTAATTATAAACCATTAGAAATTTATCAAGATTCCATCGTAATCAGACAAATATGTCAAAATAATAGGATTTGTGCGGCTTATAATCAAGAATCGTCCCTCACATCTCAATCGATTTACAATTTGAGAATTTCCCATAGTCCAATTCCCGAATTCAATATTTATTATCTTTTAGGTTTAATTAATTCGATGTTGATGTCATATTTTTTCATAAAATCTTTTGGATCTTATAAAAAAATGTTTCCAAGAATTTTAATTGAGAAGATCAGGAGTTTACCAATCAAGATACCACGACTTGATCGAGAAAAGGAACTTGCAGAAAGAATTAGTCAAGAAGTAATATACATTCTTAAATCAGATACATCGGATGAGCAAAAAGAGTCAATGAAATATATTGACGAATTAGTCATGGATTTATATGATATTCCGGCATTTTTTAAAGTCGTCATCCAAGATTTATTTTCTTGATCAAATGAAATATATAATATAATTATGCGGATCCAGTCATAAAACACATTGGATCTTTTGAAATGATACTTATGAAAGAGGAATCATTAAAATTCAATATAAATACGTGAACGAGACTACATTAGTACTTGTGAGATTTACAATCACGATGGGATTGGATCACGGCGACTTGACGAATTTTAATTCATATGAGCCAACCGAACCTTTGATCGAAAAAGCAATAGAATTTACCCCTGGAGTCGTGATCCCGGTCTAAATCACCGCGCTTGGTTTGCTTGTGGCTGGAAACTCGACCATATATTGCGCATGAGTCATTCATTTTCACTTTCTCTTTTTCTTGCTTGTCTTGGCGTTCTTCCAGAATTCTGATTCATTCATTGAGAGGAAAGCGACGATACCCTCCCAAGGTTCTATAGCAGGTGATGAGTCCTTTATCATTCCATCTCCGGAGTGTTTTCACGCAGATACCCAAGAGTATGGCAGCCATTCCAATTGAATACATGACCTATCCCATTTGCAAGACAAATAAAAAGGATAAGATTACAGGGATGATACAAACATTTACATGAAGTCCAGATTTGTCAAGAAATCCCTCAACTATGAATTTACACACGATTCAGTTACGTTCTTTATTTTTAAACACAATAATTTTTGTTTTTATTTATATTTATTAATAAATGTTATAATATCGTATTTAAATCAATTTCGAGATTAATTAACAATTGAACATTTAACTGGATAAATATGAATTTGAATTATCCTTGAATTTAAATTGAAGAGAACTCTATAATTCATAGAAATATGTTAATGAGTTTAACTGCGAGGAGAAAAAATGAAAAGAACTAGCAAGGTTACGAGGAAAACGGCAGAAACAAACATCTCGATCGAAATAAATATTGATGGTACTGGAACTTCTGAAATAGATACGGGATTCAAATTCATGGATCACATGTTAACATTATTGGCTAAGCATTCTGGTGTTAATTTAAAAGTATTCGCTTCAGGTGATTTAACCCATCACATTATAGAAGACATAGGTATTGTTCTGGGAGAATGCTTCGAAAAAGCTGTCGGGGAAAAGAAAGGTATCAATAGATATGGTTATTATTTCGTTACAATGGATGAGTCTCTTGCACGGTGTGTACTAGATTTTAGCGGACGTAAATCTTTGATACTGGACTTGAAACTAAACGAATGTAATATAGAAGACGTTGCGGTGGAAGACGTGAGGCATTTCTTTAACTCATTTGCAGAAAATGCGAAAATGAATTTGCACTTGGCAGTGTTGTACGGAGAGGACCAACATCATAAAATTGAGGCGGCTTTCAAGGCATTTGCAAAAGCAATTAAAAACGCATTAACGATCGTTTCAGACGATATACCTTCGTCTAAGGGAGTATTATAAATTCAAAGTGTCTAACTGCCATGAATTTCGATAATCTTGAGCTTACATTTATTCCTTCAAAGTATTGGAACAAGCAAGAAAGTGGTTTTAAGCTATTAACAAAAGGAAAGGAAGTACCTAAAGATGTTAATTTTTTTTTACTCTGGATGCCTGCTGATAGCTCTCAAAAAGGCCTCGTGAAAAAAATTAACCGAGTGTTTCCAAATATTCCTGTTCAAAAATTATTAACTTGTGAAATCTTCCTTGCATTACCACCATCCCATTTTCAGGAGATAAATTCTAATATTAAAAAAGAACCCATCTTTAACATCCACACTATTAACGGAAAAATAATACCAATAGGCCCCATTACTAAATTGCTACAGGGATTGGATATATTCCATTCTGGAAACCGAAATCAAATTCGCTATAGTGGTTCTGTAAAGACTTGGGCGTTTCTCACGAAATTACTATTTGAACTGTTAAATAAAGGACAATTTATACCTATCTTAGAGCCAAGCGAGATAAAAGAGCAATTTTTGGGACAATGGAAAATCATTTTAAAAAGTGAAGTTGATAAAGTGAGATTTCAAACCATTGTTAACAACAGTTCTTTTCTTGCGTATAACATTCCCGCTAAAATTATCTCTCAAAATGGATCAAAGATAACTGAGGGAATTTGGCATCCCTCGTTCATATTTTCACTTTTCTTAGATCTTATTGGTGATTATTTAATACGGTCTTTATTAAAACAAGCTAAATTTTCAACTTTTAAGGAATTTTACAGTAGTGAAATAAAAACACACGCCCAAGAATATCAAAGGTCGGGATGGGATTACAGATTTTTACATTCTCTTTTAGAAGAAAATTCTACATTTCCAATCACTGAATATTACGAGACAATCCTTCCGGGATTGATTGAAAATTGGTCTACTTCTGCTCGGGGATTTTCGTTTGGTCATGGTGTTTTATTCACATTCGAACTTAAAAATCCTCTCGGTCAGGGAGGAGATTGGCCTTTAGAATTTTCCATCTCTCCTCATTCCAAGGACGAGTCAATTTTATTAAATGATTATTGGAAGATGGATTCTAAAAAACAAAAATCGGTGTTATTTGAAGCGAATTCAGAAAATTCACCAATAGAAATGATATTAAGGGCATTGAGCTCAGCAGCTAAAATCTTTTCCCCTATAAAAAGGGCTCTTCAAGAAAAATATCCAAGTGGAATCAATCTGACTGCTACTGAAGTGATGGATTTCCTGAGATTTCCTAAAGATCTCATGATACAAAATGGATTTAATGTTATTCTTCCCAAAACATTTACATCTGGAGGTTCACAGCGATTATCTGCTCGCTTGGTTATAAAATCTAGAAAGGAACAACAAACCAAGAAAGGCAGCTCTTCTTCAATTCCATCCGTATTTAATTTCAAATCGATGATTGAATACAAATGGGAAGCCACGCTCGGAGGAGAGAGAATTTCTGAAAAAGAATTTCAAAATTTAATAAACTCAAACGAACCTTTAGTAAACATCAAGGGGAACTGGATACTCGTAGATTCAAAAGATATTGAAAACCTTCGAGAGTTGTCATATTCAGGTGAAAAAACATATATTGAAGCATTAAAGCTTGGGCTCGCTGGAGAGATACAATTACAAGAAAATGGGCCTACCTATGAAGTAATTGTAGAAGGCGATCTTTCAGACATAGTACAAAAACTTCAATCTATTGAATCCATAAGAGATATTCCCTGTCCGTCAGGGTTTAACGGAAAATTAAGACCCTATCAAGAAATTGCGTTATCTTGGATGGGAAATTTAAGCCCGCTCAATTTTGGATTATGTTTAGCAGATGATATGGGATTAGGAAAAACTATTCAAGTTATTGCTTTCTTATTGCATCGTAAAGAAGTCCTAAAAAAAAACGCAAAAAGTGTCTTGATTGTCTGTCCAACTTCGGTTTTATTTAATTGGAATCGCGAGATCAAAAGATTTGCCCCTCAATTAAACATTACCGTTCATCATGGCTCTGATAGAACAAAAGACATTTCTGACATAAAGAATTATATTAAACCTCACGAGATCGTGCTTACTACATATGGAACTGTTCGAAACGATATTGGTATTCTTGGAGCAATTCCATTTGATGGAATCATCATTGATGAATCTCAAAATATTAAAAATTACTCGTCACAACAAACGCAAGCGATCTTAAAACTTCAATCCGATTTCCGTATTGCTTTAAGCGGAACTCCTGTAGAAAATAGACTTTTAGAGCTATGGACTCTATTTGAATTCTTAAATCCAGGTCTTTTAGGCTCGAGAACGGAATTTCAAAATAATTATATTCTTCCTATCGAGAGATTTCAGGACCAAGATGCCCTTGAAAGGCTTAAAACCATAATTTCGCCTTTTATTCTTCGCAGGTTAAAATCTGATAAGACTATTATTAACGATTTACCCGATAAAAACGAAATAAAAATATTTATCGAACTCAGCGATGTTCAAGCACAGATTTATCGAGAAACTGTGGAATCTGTTTTCAAGGAACTAGATGCCCTAGGAGCTGATAAGAGAAAAAAGAAAGGTATTATTCTTGCATTATTAGTAAAACTAAAACAAATATGCAATCATCCATTTCAATTTACTAAACAAAAAATCTTACTTGACAATGATTTAGCCGTAAAGGATTTCATCTCACGATCAAGAAAGGTTAAGAGAATGACTCAAATGATAGAGGAGGTTATAGAAAACGGGGAGAAAGCCTTGTTATTTACTCAATTCAAAGAGATGGGCTCTTTATTAAAAAGTTTGTTAGAAAAATTATTTGATTTCGAGATTCTATTTTTTCATGGAAGTGTGCCAGAACAAAAAAGAAGAGAACTTGTTGATAAATTCCAATCGCAGGATATCGAAAGCCCTCCTATCATGATTCTTTCCTTGAAAGCTGGAGGAACGGGCTTGAATCTAACACAAGGTACAACTATATTCCATTTTGATCGTTGGTGGAATCCTGCCGTTGAAGAACAGGCGACCGATAGAGCTTATCGAATAGGTCAGAAATCGAGAGTAAATGTATATAAGTTTGTAACTGTTGGGACGATCGAAGAAAAGATCGATTCCTTGCTTGAAGAAAAGAAAGAATTAGCAGAAAGCGTCATAACTTCTTCGGGTGAATCATGGATCTCCGATTTAAGCGACGACAAATTAAGAGAGTTACTCTCATTAACAAATTAAATTTAAGAGGAGATGAAAATCGATAACAGAAAAAAAGAATTTTTAGAAAGACGCAGACAAAAAAATATCCGGGAAGAACCTCATCAGTTCAAGACTATAGAAGAAAAAAAACGTACTCGAGAAGAAGTAGAACAAATTAAAAAGGATCTTATTACTTTTGCCAAAACTCCATGGGGTAAAAGATGGATCCAATCTAATCTAGAAATTGGAAGACCTTTTAGAATGCAACGCGGCATTGAATATGTGAAAGATAATCGTAGAATTGATAATATTTCCATCAATCCTGGACAAATTTTTGCAACGGTACAAGGTACGGCTCCAACGCCTTATCGTGTTAAAATAAATCTTGATATAATAGCTGATAACGAATGGAAACTGATCGTTAATTCGATCTCAGATAAAGCAGAAAATCTAGTAAATTTAATTGAAGGACGATTATCTAAAAACATAATAGAGATTATTGAGAGTACAGGCCAATCTTTATTTCCAAATACCGATCACGGTCTCAACGCTTCCTGTTCCTGTCCAGATAACGCCGTTCCCTGTAAGCACATAGCAGCAGTTATCCTCTATATTGCCCGCGTTTTGGATTATAATCCTCTTCTTTTATTTGAACTTGCGGGAAAGACCAAAAATGACTTGTTTTCGGCTTTAAATTTTTTCAAGAAAACAACTCCCTCGAAGAAGTCTGAAAAAAATGATACGAAACCAAATCTCAGTTCAAAAATAGATTTTGAGTTTGAAGTTCCTAAGATTCTCGTAAAAGACCTAGTTTTAAAACAAGATATTGATTTAGATGCTTTTAATCTAGGATTTAAAATTAAAAAACCGAAAAAAATCATCGAAACCGTGGAGAATTTAGGAATTCCCGATACTATCGAAAACAAAGCTTTTGAAATTGTATTTAAAAAAATATACGAAGTAATTTCATTAAAGATATATGAATTATCGAGGGAATTAGACTGAATATTATTAATTCGTTTATATACAATGCAATATTTAAAATCCCTGAATCCTCAAAATAAAAACACTTTAAATGATATAGTTGGAGTTATATATTTTTGTAAAAACGCGTTTTATATATAAAAATTTATATTGCTGAGATTAATTTATATTTTAAAAGAACTATAAACAAGAGAGTAATCATGGAGAATCTATTGGTAACCTTGTTGAAAAATTATGCGCAAGAAGTGGATGGCATTTTAGGAGTAACAGTATGCGATCGCGGAGGCTTGGTTATCACATCCTACAACGCTGGAGATGACGAATTACTCCTTGGCGCAATTTCCACTTATATAGATTCTTATATCCAAAGAATCAGAAAAGAATTTAATGTGGAATCTAATTTCTTCAACATAACTACTACAGAAAACAAAAAATTTGCCTTTTGTTCAATGGGATCGCATTCCATTCTCACTACTATTGCTGAACCTAATACTTCGGATGTTGAATTACGCGTTCTTTCGGAGCATGTTGCAACAAAGATAGAACTACTTTTAAGCGAGAATGAACAAGTCTCGCTTGAGATTCCCGAAATTGTGAAGGTACTCTCGAAAACTAGAGCTGGAAAATTACCAAACGGTGATTTTAGCAGCAAATTAATATTAACTGGAGATTTCAAAGTAGGAAAGACTTCCTTGATTCAACGATTTGTCACAAACAGGTTCCAAGAAAATTATATGTCGACCTTAGGAGTTGAGATTTCTAAAAAAATTTTGGACCTTACTCCTGATACTAAGTTCAGGTTTTTAATTTGGGATATTGGTGGCCAAAAAATGTTAGCAAAACCTGGATTTTACAATGGCGCTAACGCAGCTTTTATCGTAATCGATAGAACCCGGCCAGATACTCTTGAAAGCGTTCCAAGATGGTACAACGAAATTAAAAAGACCGTGACGGATGACATACCAGTAGTGATTGTTGCTAACAAGTCTGATCTAACAAGTAAAATCGTTTTAAGCGAAGAAGAGATCAAGGACGAGGCTCGTAAGATCGGGTTTCATTATATCCTCACGAGCGCAAAAACAGGTGAGAATGTTCCAGAAGTTTTTACATACATCGCATACAAAATTCTTGAGACCATGTAATTAACGTTCTTTTCCTATAATAATAAATGTCCATAATGTTTTTATAGCAAAATAATCAAATTATTCTAAGATAAAGAATTTTAAATACAATCTTGGAGGTAAGAAATAGAAAAAAGGAGGTAGAAAAAAAATTTCAAATGTATTAAAGATTCAATTCAATGACATACTAGCCACGTGAAACGCTGCAGGATATTTGATGGGTTTTTCGATAAAAGAAATCAAATATAAGGAGAAATATTTGTTATTCCTCACGGATCCTACAAATGCTGGCCCTAGGTTCAGTTTTAAACTAAAAGGAAAAAATATAGGAACCATTCCCGTCGTACTTAAAAATATAGAACCCACTCCAATTTATAAGCTTGTAAACAGTAGAAAAGGCTCATCAATACATAGGATAACATTAGACTTCGATATAAAGGAATACTTGAAATCATTCATCAAGGAGAATAAGATTAAAGCGATTACATTTAAAAACGAGCAACATCTCATTAGATTATATATTGATATATTCTTGTACCCTCACGAACCATACTTGATTTCGTTTTTTACCTTGAAAAACATGTCGGATTTCAACTTGATAGATTTTTCAATGTACTTTGTCTTTGATTTCGATGTGAACGGTTTGGAAGGATACGACAACGATTACTCAGGATACGATATAGAAAACGACATTATTTATCAATACGATATGACTAAGCTTTACGGTGGTTTTTCTACAATATCGAAACCTACCCATTTCGAATCTAACTTGACCAAAGATCTTACAATTAACAACGAAAAGCTAAACCTTACCAATGAATTGTACGATAATCAAGGAGAATTATCATCTGCTTTACAAATCGCATTCATTACCTTGTCTCCTGGAAATTCATTCCAAACCGCTTTCGTGCTTTCTGGAGGCATAAACAAGGAAGAAATGATTAGAAATATAACGGAAGGGAAAAAAAGGGCAATGAAATACTTGCATCAGGTAAACAGATCGATCAAGACAGAGCAGCGAAACTTACAAGATCCAGCGTTTAACGACCTAAATTTAAAGAAAGCTAAGGACTGTAAATAGCCTCGATGATGACTTAAATAAAAAAATCCGAAAGGACATTTATTTAACGAATACCTCTTTGCGAGAGGGAGGAAAAATTTGCTTATTTCTAATCCTTGTAAATTTATTAGCAATAGAAAACGATTATTTTTGTACGAAAAATCCTACTATTCTCAGTTTATTTTCGAACTTATTCAATTCGGTGATCACGCCTTTTAACCCTGAACCATCGTGAACTAAAGGTTTATCCAAGATTATTTTTATTTCTCCAGAATTTCCTGGTGTTAATTCCGTCCCTTCCACAAGTTTTACTGGAGATATTTTTAATTCTGTGAGAGCGTAATATTGAGAACCGTCCCCTGGCTTAATAGTCCCTCCCTTAGGCTTATAAAACTGATTAACATGCACCGTCGCTGTAATTTCGTTCTCTCGTTTAAAAACTCCTTGCGAGACGATCATATTATCTCGACTAACATCGGCAGGAGATATGGTTCCTTTTAAGGCTAGGCCGACGCGATCTCCTTCAATTGCGTTTTTAAAGTCTCTATCATGCTTTTGAATGCTTCTTATAATAATTTTTTTTGATGGTCCTCCATCGTATCCTGTTAACTCCACCATTTCGCCTGCATTAAGAGTTCCGTTTTTCACCACCCCTAAAATGACTGTTCCAATCCCTTTTACAGGAAATACATGGTCTATTAATACTTTCGTGTAATGCTTTTCTTGAATATTTAAGCTTGATTTTTCGATTCCGATTTCAATAACTTTCTTTTTGATTTGTTCGTAAGCGTCTTTATCGTCGTCTTTTATTTCGAGAATGTTAGCATCTTTTAAGCTGGTAGTATTGAGAATGATTTTAACCTGTTTTTTTATTTCCTCTAATTTCCATTCAGTTTTTTCGTTTATCCCCGCGATTACGACTAATGGTTTCGTGTCAAACATTTGGTGGAACATGTCCATTCCCACTAATAATTCGCCTACCACGGCGTTTAGACCATCTTTTAAGTCAATAACTAAAATATGAATGTTTGTGATCGTTAGCGTCTGTAAGAATGGTTTTATTTTATCGGGATAATCAATAGGTGTTAATGCACAAAATACTTGCCCTAATCCTGCGTCAAGCCTGTTGTAAAATTGAATATCTGACTTTGTTCCCGGGGAGCCTAACGCTTGTCCTATAAGGTTTCTCCGTTCAAAATTTTCTCCAAAAATTCCAACAAGAAAATTTTTTTCGCTTCCTTCGCTCATGTGCAATTTTAATGTTTTGTAGCTCATTAAGATATTGGTTTAGAGGTCTCATTTGAATTGAAAAAACAATTTAAAATATTTAAAAGAACTGAGTATAATCAAAAAAATAATCAAAAGTACTATTTTAAAAAAAGATCATTTCAATCGAAAATCTAAAATCAAATCAATTATTTTTAAAATCATTGAATAATCAATAAATAAAATCATTTGAATCAATTAAGAATGTTATATTTAGAAACATGATAAAAACAAAATTTCAAGAGATCCTTGGCACGAGATATCCGATTATTCAGGCAGGAATGGGACCTTATTCCACTAATAAATTATGTATTGCTGCTTCAAAAGCGGGCGCTTTAGGTTTGATTTCTACTGTTGGAATGGTTCCAGGTGTAGTTGCACCAAAAGAAGCTACAGAGCTTGTCTTTGGGTCGGGATCTCCAAAAGACGTGTTTAAGGATACAATCGAGAGAGTTTACGAGGCTATAAAAGATACGCCAGATGCTAAATTTGGAGCAAATATCCCCGTATCTAACGAATTTACGAAGGAAGCAAAAATCTTTATAGATGTAATCATCGAAATTTTCGAAGAAAAACCAGAAATTAAAAAGAACTTTGTTGCAATATTCACTTCTGCGGGCGATCCATTACCCTGGGCCGTTAACGCTCAATTATTAGGTGCAAAACAAGTAATGACCCCGATTAAAGAAAAGCTACCTGATATTATTTGGGTTCATGTGTGTCCAAGCGTGAGAGGAGCTAAAAGAGCGGAAAAAGCAGGCGTGGACATGATCGTGGCGTCCGGTAGGGAAGGTGGAGCTCACTGTGCTTGGCGCGACGCGTCTTCCATCGTACTTCTTCCAGAAACGGTAAAATCAGTTAAAGTCCCTGTTATTGGTGCTGGTGGTTACTCTGACGGATCTTCGCTCGCTGCGGCCCTTGCCTTAGGTGCGGTAGGAATTCAGATGGGCACTCGATTTATTGCTACGAGGGAATCGGATTTCGAACAAAAATGGAAGGAAGCAATAGTTGATAGGGACGAAACCGAAACAGTTGTTGCAAGAGGAATATTTGGCCCTATGAGGTTTTTAAGAAACGAAATGTCGTTGAAACTTGTTGGTGAAACCATTCAAAACGCACCAGACTTGTTTAGAGGTGTTCCGTGCAAGTCTACTCCCGGTATTTTTGAACTTGAAATGGAAGGTTTTGAGAATTTAATGAAAGATAAACCTAGCAACGAAGCCCTCGTTCTGGGAGGTGTAGTCACTGGTAGAATTCACGCTATTCCTACGGTTAAGGAACTAATTGAGGAAATAATGACGGAAGCTCAAACTATTCTCACGGAATTACCGAAAATGGTTCAAAATCACGACAATAAATAAAATCGGATTAAAAATTCTTGTTTATATCTCTTATTCTTTACAAAATTCTTTTTTATCGAATATTTTTTATTTGAAATAGTTTTTAATACTTGAAAATCAATAATGATATTATCTTCACGACAGGAGTATATCAATAATAATGGAAAAAAAATATCGAAATCCGCTGATTGCATACATAATTAGCTCTGTATTAATTATTTTTGCTGGAATTGCAATGGGAAGGAATGAAGGATTTATGCGCTATTTTATTGACGATATGGGCCTTCAAATAATTTATATCTTCTTTGCAATTAGTCTTGCTTCAATTATAGGTACAGTTGCTGCAGGTTATCTCCTTGCGCCTCTTTTTTTAATGGCATATAAATACACGGTTGGCATTAGAATGACTTTTGGAATTCAAGATCGTCCGGAGCCTACGAAATTAAAGGTATTTTTTAAAGGCATTTTTCCTGCGTTGTTAGCTTTACAAATTGCTTTATTGTTTTATAATTTGACATTCTTAACCGATCTCGTTTCCTCGAGTTATTCTAGTAATTCTATAAACGCACCTAACGTTCCCCTTGTTATTTTATCAATAATACTTCCCGTAACTGCTGGTTTTGCAACAGGAATATTTTCACCAGTGTGGTTTTTGCTAGACGGAGGAATAGTGTATACAAATAAATTTAAAGTAGAAAAAATCCGCGATCCAATCGAAGTAAAAAGCGTCGGTGGGTGGTATCATTACATCATCAAGGGTTATTCGGGTGTTGCTGTAATAATCGGATATTTCAGCTTTGCAGGAGATTTTATTATAAAAAACAATAATCCGAGCGTATTTCTGATCGCATTCTTGCCCGTGTTGGTTTTACTCTTTTCAATACCAGGTTATTTAGTATTAGAATTAACTGCAAATCATAGAAAAAAATACATGAGACATCTTGCAGCTAAACTCGGTATCGATAAGCCACTTGCAGATCCCTTGGACTTACAAAAAACCTAATCAATTCCCTTGTTATTTTTTCATATTTTTGATTCAATCTTTAAATGTATTTAATTTTTTGGAAAGGAATTTAATAGATAATATCTTTTATATTTTAAAATTATTATACTTCAATTTGAGTAGAAATTAATCGTGTCGTTCAAAAAGTACGCAAAACATCTAAGTCTATTCTGTTTGCCTTTAGGATTTTTCCTCGTAATGACATCCATATTCATGTCAAACGACCCTGGATGGATTAAACTAATTCCGATCGATATTAACTCCGTTCAGATAAATATATTACTCATTTTTATCGTACTCTCTTCCATAATCTTCACACCTTTAATGGGTTATGTGTTTAGTCCTCTCTTGCTCTGGGTACATAAAAAAATAATCGGAAGGAATAACGATTACGGATTTCAGCAGATAGAACGCTCCGAAAAGTTCAAAGGTTTTTTGAAGAGTTTCTTTCCATCCGTCATGGCAATTAATTTTGCTCTGATGCTTGCGGATTCCCCATCGTTCTGGGAATTAATAGTTGTTGATCCAACCGATCCAATTGCTCCTTTCCTTTCGTTACTTTTTTTACTTCCTTTTACTACTTGTATTTGCTCCTGCATATTCTCTCCAGTGTGGTTTTTACTAGATTCTGGGATCGTTTATACAAATATAAATACGGGCGACATGACCAAGCCTAGAGAACTTCGAAATGTGGGACGCTGGTACCTTTACATCTTAAAAGGCTATTCTGGTATCGCAGTATTTTTTTCTTTCTACACGTTTCTAACCAGATCCATCGAAACTTCGCAAGGAAAACTTCATTTTTCAACTCCTTTAAGTTTCTTCGTTCTTCCGTTTTTATTAACATTTTTAGCAATACCAGGAATTATCCTATTGGATGTAAATAGTGATAAAAGGACTAGGTTCGTTCTGAAATGGGCGCAGAAATTCGAAATACTACAATCATTTGATCTACAATTAAAAAAGCAATAAAATCACGATCAGAATTGAGATTTTCTTTTGTATTTTAAATATCTTTTTTATATAAGAAATAAATTATCATGGTTTTATCATAATGCTAAAGAATTTCTTTCTCGTAAAGGTTATTGTTTAACTCGAGTTTGATGTTTCCTCCTGAAGCGACTTCAACAGCTTTATTAATACCTTCCAATACTTTATTCATAAGAAATTCTATTGCGGAAAGAGTATCTTTTATCATTTCAATATTGTTTTCGGAGTGAAATATAGATAAGGCCATTATCATCGCGGGGAGGAAATCGTTACTTAACATTGTTTCTTCGACATCTATTTGAATGTCCTCGGTTTTAAACGGGTTAAGAACATCGATCTTGGTAAACATGAGTTTTCCGATAAATAAAGAGGCCTTAATGCTTCTCATGATATAATTAGTTTTTCTATCATCTAAAGTAAAATATTCAAATGTCGCCATATCGACTATATCCTCGCTGAGAATATTTCCTGCGAGGTTGAGCTTTCTTTTAACTCGATCGGATACTTGTTTTTCAGGAAACATTAACTTGAAGGAATTCAAATTACTCTCGTAAAAATCATTATATAATACATCGTGCAACTTTTCTGCTGGATCGTTCGAATCCAACCTATAACCGTTTTGAGCGTATCGATCTAAAAACTTTTTAATAAGCAGGAACTTGAATTTAAGCCTATATAAAGCAAGATATAATGGTTGCCTGGTTTTCGTGTAAGCTACGACATTTCCCATTCGATTGATATCGTGATGTTTTCTTGAATACATCGCTATGGGTTTTAACTTGTCTACGGTAATGTTAATGAAACGATCAACGATATTCTTGAAAATAGGTTCGTCGTGTAAATCTAATATGTCACACAATTTATCTGCCGAAGGTCTTTTTTCTGATACTTCCCTAATCTCGTCGTAATTGTGTTCCACGAGAAATATGGATATTAACGCTTCCATTTCTAGGACTGACCTATGGGGAATGAATACTTTATTAAGATTATTTATAATAAGTTGGGCTTCTGAAGGTTGCATGATCGTGCTTTCTTTCTTTTAATCTTTAATTTATGCTATTAAATTAAAAACCAAGATCATTAAAAAATATATCAATGAATATCTAGGAGGATTTACGATGATGGATTATTTCTTTTAAAATATGCTTAAATAACTCCATGAATATATTATTTTAAATCTTTTAATCCAATTAATATTAGCTTGATATTTGTTTAAAAAAGGAAGAATTAAATATATCACTTTTTATTATTTCTAATGAGGTAAATAAGAATAGTAGGCATTAATCGCATATTATGACACATAGTAGGATTAGTTCTTCTAATAAAAAACCCATTGATAGGAACATTTCTTCGTTTATTTTAGAAAACGCCAGCGATATTATAATAGTAGTAAATAACAAATTCAAAATAGATTACATTAATGAGAAAACGACATTTAATACATTTGGATTTAAAAAAAAAGAACTCATTGGAAAATCGTCATTGGATTTCATTCACCCCGAAGATCGCGACAAAAGCTTAAAATTATTAAATACAGGCTTTATTGAGGGCGAAGGAATTGGAGAAGTTCGATTAAAACACAAGAGCGGACAATGGATTTGGACGGAAATAAAGGGTAAAATGTTCGTGAATTACGACAATTCTAAGAAAGCAGTCTTGATGATAAGAGATATTACCGAACGAAAAAGTTCCGAAGAGAAAATGAAATGTTTGAACGAGGAACTAAAACGAAAAATTGCTTTAAGCAATCAAAAACTGTTAAGATCTGAAGAAAAATATCGATACCTCATTGAAAATTCACCTTTCGCAATCGTGCTTATTGATTTAAAGGGAATCGTTTCCGAATGCAATATAATGACCGAAAAACTTCTTGGGTATAAAAAAACAGAATTAATAGGGAAATTTTTTTCTGACTATTCAACTACGCTGAGAAATAACTTGCCATTTCTCTTCATCCAATTCAAGAATAACCTAAAAAAAGAAGACACGCCATTTTCCGATATTCAATTAATAAAAAAAGATGGTACGAAAATATGGACGAATATGCAAACTTCCCTTGTAAAAGTGAGAAATAAAATTTTACTCCAAATAATATTTTATGACATCACGGAAAAAAAGAAAGCCGAGAGCCTGATTAATCAAGAAATAATTAAGATTGAGGAATTAGAAAAGATCCGTAGGGAATTGATTTCAAGCGTATCACACGAGCTAAAGACGCCTCTAATGTCCTTAAGTGGGGCTTCAGAATTACTTACAAATGTGTTTTACGATCAGGTAAATTCTGATGTCTTGGAACTGATTCATATTATTGATAGAGGAACAAAAAGACTTGAAAAGCTGGTGGAACGATTTTTAGATATTTCCAAATTAGATTTTAAAATGCTCCGATTAAGAGATCAAGTATGTGATGTAAGCGAAGTAGTTCAAGCATGCGCAGAAGAAATGAAATACATTCTAAAAAGAAGAGAAATACGTCTTAACTTGGAACTTATTGACGAGGTCTTTTTAAATATTGATAAATTGAGATTAGAACAAGTTATAATGAGCATATTGTCAAATGCTATAAAAAATACTCCGCCCCAAGGCAAGATTAACATTAAAATAGAACAAAATGAAGATATTATAAAAATAATGACGATTGATACTGGTATAGGATTAACTAAGGGAGAACTTGATAAAGTAAAGAAATTTTCAAGATTTTGTAAGCTTCAGAGGCATGGTAAGGGAACAGAATATTTGGACATACAAGGTACTGGACTTGGGTTATTTATTTCCAAAAATATTATTGACATGTACAACGGTAAAATCGAAATAAATTCGGAAGGGCGAGGTAAGGGGTGTATGTGTTTAGTTGAATTGCCTATAAAAAAAAAAATATTAAATAGTAAAAATAAGATATTATAATCCTCGTGAAAAAAAGATGACTTTGAATGAACCAGGGCTAAAAGAAAACTTAAAAAATCTAATTCTTTTAGTAGAAGACGATAATGACATTCTCTTGTTAACTAAGAAAACCTTAGAAATTGCCAAATACGATGTTGTAACTGCAAAGAACGGGATTGATGCATTAAAAATACTTGATTCCTTAGAAGATAAGGTTCCGGATTTGATCATAAGCGATATATTGATGCCTGGAATGGATGGATACGAATTTTTCAAGGCAGTATCAGAAAATCCCAAGTGGAACCAAATACCATTTGTGTTTTTAACTGCTTTATCCACTCCTGAAGACGTTCGATTAGGAAAACTCTTAGGAGTTGACGATTATTTATCAAAACCTGTAAAAAGAGAAGACTTATACGCCATTGTAAGTGGTCGAATCGCTCGTAGTAAGAAGATCCAATCGGTCAACAAGAAAGTTAAGGAAATGATCCAATCATTCAACATAGACATAACCCCCTCAATTTTAGAAGACGAAAAAGACCTCATAACTCTATTATTTGTTGCTTGGCACGATTATATCGGTCCTGAATTGAAAGCGTACCATCCAAAAAAGTATAAATTGCCCATGAAGCTTTCAAATATTGGAACTCAATTGTTCCAAGCAACTGTCTCAATGTATGGACACGAACACATTACAAAATCAGAAGGCATATTACTCAATATTGAAAACATTCAAAGGAATGGATATTTGTTTTTTGACGCTTATCCTGACGAAACTTCAAGAGGAGGAGAAAAACAATATATGCTTGCCGTTATTGCACCAAAAATTAATTATTTTGAATCATTGCAAATTCGAGAAGTTTTAAAGAAAATATCAATTGAGGTAAAAAAAAAACAAGAATGGGAAATTTCCTCATATTGGGAAGAAATTGCAAATATCTTAACAACACCAGCAATATAATTATTATCTAATAATAACTTATAATTAGAAAACTAGTGATCCCCTAGAGGATGCGAATAGTTAAACCGTAAACTTAAAACTCAATACAAATTCAACTAATTAAATTTTAAAAATTTAAGCGTTTGTTAAAAAATTGTACAGGAGTTAAATATTAAAGAAATAAAGGTGCTAGTCAAAGACATACATCCTATTCCAAAAATCCTTTACTAAACGCATGTAATCTTCGTTTGTAAATTTGCCTCCCTTCTTTTGAGCGGCTTTAGTCTGCTCCTCGAGTAAATCTTCAAAATATTCAACAACCTTCTTGTTGTGCTCTTCGATTAGAGGATTTATAGATTTTTTTTTCTTACCGAGCATTTTTTTTTTAAGATCTAAATATACTTTTTCGTACTGCAGACGTGCTTCCTTAATTTCTCTAACTTCTTTTATTGGTTCTTCTTTTGTAATTCCCTTTTGGTAATTTGTATCTGAATTTGACATTAAAATACCTTCCTCAATTTTTTAAATGGATTACCCTATTGGATTAATTAATAAAAGGAAATTTACATATTTATATTTACTGGCGATAAATTAAAAAAAGGACGAACTTAAAGCTTAATTTAATAAAAAATCGTGAATTTCTTTACTAATGTATAAAAACATCAATAAATACGATGTTACTATTTCTTCGTGTGAATCAATCAAGGCAAAATTAAAAGATTTAGAACATCAGTTCTCGAAGAAACAATGCTTTTTAGGATTCGACGGATACATTGATTCTTTATACTCTCTCGTGCAATCGAGAGAAAGCAAGTCTGAATGGAAAAAGATGGATTTAATGGCAACATTCGGGCAAAAAGTTATTGATGTGGCAGGAAGCGCAGCTAGTATCGAGCGAGTTCTAAAAAGGAGGATTTTTGGAGGATTCACGCCAAACACTAGCAGCGCCATAAGCGCCTTAGGAGCGCGCATTACTATAGTTGCTGCTCTAGGATATCCAGATATACTTGAAATTTTTTCTCCTATTACTCAAGATAATAGAATTAATGCGTTTTCGATTGCCAATCCTGGTGAAACGCTTGGTTTAGAATTTAACGATGGAAAAGTGATGATCACTGATTTTGCTAATATTTTTTCCATTGATTGGAATCTCGTAAAGAACAGAATTGGTGTTGACCAATTGTTGCAATATTTTCAGAATGCTGATGTTCTCGGATTTGGTCATTGGTCATTGACTCATGGTTTAAGCGATATTTGGAGAGGATGTGAAAAAGAAATATTTCCTAACATTAACGGTAAAAATAAGCTTTTTTTTGCCGACCTTTCCGATATTAAAAAGCGTTCCAATACCGATATCGTCGATATGGTCAATATATTAAATAAGATCAACGATCAAGTTCCCGTTCTACTCAGTCTAAACGATCAAGAGGCCGTTGATCTTTCGAAAGCACTTGGATTAAAGTTAGATGATGTTAAATCGCATTTAGGATCAGGTTATCACGATGCGGGAAAGAATCTTTGTCAGCTAACAAATCTATCCTATATCGTTGTTCATTCTCCTCGATTTGCAACAATTTCTACAAACAACGATGAACATTTCTGGGTCACGGAAGGTTTCACATCAAAACCTCGCTTTACAACTGGAGCGGGAGATCACTTTCACTCGGGAGTAGTTATGGGATTGATAAGTGGACTAGAACCTGCCGAAGCGATTGTATATGGAAATGCACTCACGGCAGTATTTGTGCGTACGGGAAATTCGCCGAGTTGTGCCGATGTAAGTAGATTTATTGGAAAGTACATGGAATACATTGAAAACGACAACCCCGTATTTTAAATTACAGCAGCATTAACTTTCTATCATTCATTTAATCAAAGGTGATGATATCTTGGTAGCTTCAATCTGTGTTTCATGGCTATCTTTAAATTAGATGAGATTATAACATAATTAGGACACGAATTAATTACACAATTATAATGATCGAATCAGATAAAGAAAGAGAGGACATAATTTCCAAGGAATATTTATTAAACATATATAATCTTTTAAAAAGGACTGAAAAGCAGTTTAATAAAATCGAGAGGCAAATAATTCAAGAAAAACCTCATTTCGACAAGAGAAAAGTAACCCCTCCTCAATGGTTCGTGTTGCGGATTCTTTGGAAACAAGATGGACTTCCGTTGAAATATTTAGCAACTGCTGCTAAATGTTCGCGTTCTACCATAACAGGAATCATTGATACAATGGAAAAAAACAGTCTTGTGAAACGACTCTCAAATCCCGATGATGGAAGGAGTACATTAGTAGTATTAACTGACTCTGGAAAAGAACTTGGTCATTATGGTCCATCATTTGACTCGTATTTAACTGAAAATTGTAAAAATTTTAGCAGGGAGGAGCTTCAAATGTTAATATTATTATTGAAAAAATTTCTCAAGTCGTTGGAATTATAATTGAGCATAATAGTTCGGTTCCGAAACACTTATATTGGTTAGGTTCCTAATTAAATCATCTAATAAAAATAATTTTTAATGAAATAGAGATGGATATTAACATAAAAGAATTGTTAAACAAGTCAAAATTAACAATCGAAGAGATCGAAGAATTTAAGGATCTTGCAAATAAAACCGATAAAAAGGTTAGTCACTCACGAGCTTACAAAACAATGATGAACCCTACTAGAAGGGATCTACTACAATTCATTGGATACGAAATAAAGACCATTCCAGAATTAATGAATAAATTTAACTTATCAAATGATCAAGTTAATTATCACCTTGCAATGTTAAAACAAGGCTTATATGTAATATCTTCCAAGGAAGGTTGGAAATGCTCTCCATTGGGTTTAGGTTTTTTAGAGAACACGATACTCAAAGAATAATAGAACAATTAATAGAGAAACAATGCAAAATAAATAAATATGAAAATTGATGATTTATTAAGTTCAGAATCTGCGTATATAATAGAAAAAAACATAAATCCAATTTTAGATAGCATATTGATAAAAAAAAATGCAAAAATCTTAGATATAGGTACTGGAAAAGGGAGAATGGCCATTGCCCTTGCATTAAAAGGATATCAATTATTAACTGGTGAACCTGAAGGAGACGATTCAGAATACGCAAGACAAGAATGGCTTAAAGATGCTAAATTATTAGGTGTAGAAAAATTCATCAAATTAAATCATTTTAACGCGGAATTCATGCCATTCGAGAACGAACAATTCGATGTAATATTCATGATGGGGTCTTTCCATCACATTAACAATAAAGAAGCAGCCATTAGTGAATGTTTTCGTACCTTGAAAAAAGTAGATGGATTGTTATGCATTATTGAGCCTAATACCAATGGCATTCAAAAAATAAAAGAAAGACATTCATCTCATCCTAATGCCGTTGATCCCCGGAATTTCATTAAAAGGAGCGTTTTTAACATTTTACATCTTCCAATGTTCGATGCATTCGTATTTAAAAACGGTTGAGGTTTAAATCTTAGTTAAAATTATCGAAAATCCTTTTTGAGGTTAACAAAGCGCAATATTTACCACACATTGAACAATCCTTCTTTCGTTTGGGAAATTTTTCCTTGAGGTATTCGGTATTAAGACTAATTTGAAATTGTTGTTCCCATTCTCTTAGAAATCTATGTTTAGAAAGCTGAAGATCGGGATCGAAAAGGTGATTCAAACCATATTTCATTGAGTCGCCCACGTGAGCAGCTAATTTGCACGCAATTAATCCGTTTTTAATGTCATCTACCGATGGTAATCCAAGATGTTCGGCAGGAGTTATTGCGCATATATAATCTGCCCCGTAACCAGAAGCTAATGTGGCTCCTATTGAAGCTGATATGTGGTCGTAGCCTAATCCTATTTCAGTAGGAAGAGGTCCCGAAACGAAAAGAGGCCTACTGTTGGTAACCTGCTTATGAATTTTAATCCATTGAATTAGATCTCGTGCGTTCACATGACCTCCTAAACTTTCTAGAATAACTTGGACACCTTTTTTATTGGCTAATGTTGCTAATCTTGAATTATTAAGCATTTCTGCGAATTGAGGCTCATCAATCAAATCGTGCACACATCCGCTTCTCATGGCGTTTCCAAGGTTGAGAACCGTATTGCTGGCTAGCATCATCTCCAAGATGTAATCGAAAATATCTAAAAAAGGGTTTTTCGTGTTATTTTGACTCATGATGGATGCCGTAAAACTTCCTCCTTTCGAGACCATTCCCATTATTCGTCTACCTTTAATTTTATTCAAGTCGTCCAGGCTAAAACCTGCATGAATTACAATGGAACTAACCCCATCCTTAATTTGTCTTTCTATGACCTTAAGAATTGCTTCGTTTGAAATATTTAACATCGATCCTTCTTGAACAACCGCTTGATAAATAGGAACGGTGGTAATAGGTACGGTACATTTTTCCATTAATTCATTTCTTATTTGGTCAATGTTGCCCCCCATCGAGAGATCAGATATCGTATCTGCGCCGTGTTTCTGAGCAACAAGTACTTTTTGAATTTCTTGATCTCTATCGTACTCTGAAGAGGAGGTCCCTAAATTCACATTTATCTTGGTTCTTAATCCCTCACCAATTCCAACAGGAGCAAAATCTTTTAGCTTGAGAATTACGACTTTTCCATTGCAAATGCGCTTTTTTAAAGTATTAGGATCGATTCTTTCTTCTTTAGCTACGAGTTTTATCTCATCCGCAAGTGATTTTCCTAATTTCTCATTTGGTATATTCATTTTTTTTTCAAAAGCAAAAGTGGTGAAAGTGCAAATTTTCATTCGTTAAAGTGTCTTTTGTATTTATTGAAGAGAAATTTTAAGGATAAGGGGGAATGTTAAAAACTTCCTAATTTATGAGAAGGAGTTCGATAAGGCGAATATGTGGAAATTTTTAACTTATTTTTTCAGGGTGTTGTATAATCCAACGAAATTGTTAATTTAAATATCTAGAGGGTAAAATTTTATTGATTTTTTCATATCCTTATTTAGAAGTACATAAAATTATTTGTCAATCATTCCATTTTCTTCTAAAAACCTTAAAGCTGTTTCGAGCATTTTGGAAAGTGTGATATTATATCAACATCGTGATATTTATTAAGTGCTTCTTTACAGGCATATCTAACTTGAGAAAAGCAGTTTTCATTGGTCCTATTGGTTCCCATTTTATGAGTTTTTCAACTTTTATCCAATCAATTTTCCTATTCCTCTTTTTCCAAAATATTTCAATAATACCAATAAAAGAAATAACTAAAAAACAGCAAAACACAAATATCTGCATTTCTTCAGGTATATTATTATATATTTTCCATCTGCTATATCTAGCGTTTAACATTCCAAGATCAATTTTAATAAATATAATTTAGATTAAAAAAAATCTGATGAAAAATTAAAGAATAGATTATAAATAGATTATTAAAAACTGAGAATTTTTAAGATCGAATTCTCATGATACATTCATAAAAAAATATTGGAGAGTAATATGAAATGTGAAGTTTGTAAAAAAAAAGTTTCTGGAATAAA